>CAZDNN010000146.1:0-12015 GCA_964506385.1 uncultured Planctomycetota bacterium | reverse complement strand
CCACCGGCGCGATGAGCCCCGGCAGCGCCGCCACGAACGCCCGACCCAGCTCGCGAGAGCCCTGCCACCCCTCCCGCTCACCGTAGCCTCGGCGCCAGGACACCCAGACCACGTAGCCCATCAGTGCCGCCCCGAGCACCAGGCCGGGCACGATCCCCGCGATGAACAACTCGAGTATATCCACGTCCGCCACCACCCCGTAGATGACGAGCGCGATCGACGGCGGGATCACGATCCCGAGGCCGCCGCTCGCCGCCATGAGCGCTGAGGCGAAGTCCTTGCGGTAGTTGTGCTCGGAGAGCGCGGGGACCAGCAGTGCCCCGAGCGCCGCCACCGCCGCCGGCCCCGACCCCGACATCGCCGCGAAGAACACCGACACCACCACCGTCACCACCGCCAGCCCGCCTGGCAGCCGCCCTACCACCAGACGCGCGAGCCGAACCAGTCGGCTCGCCACGCCGCTCTTCGAGAAGGCCACCCCCGCCGTGATGAACAGCGGGATCGCCATCAGCGGTTCGTGGGTCACCGCCCCTGACACCTGGCTCGCCAGGATCCCCAGCGGCTGCCCAGGCATGTGGATCGCGATCGTCGCCAGCGCCGACAGTCCCAGGCTGAAGGCGATCGGCACCTCCAGCACTGCCAGCGCCACGAACAACCCGATCAGGGTCACGGCTACCTGTGCGTCCACACCCTCTTCCTCGGCCGTGTGTTACGGACCTTCGAAGGTCCGCAAGTGCGCTGCGTCCAACCCCCATCACGATGTCGCGTCAGTGTGCCCCCCCGCCCGAAGCCCACCAGGCCTGGACGGCGCGGATGCACGACAGGGCTGCGGCGATGGGAATGCTCACCGTGACGATCCAAGCGGGCCACGTCGCGCCGATGAAGCGGTTCTCCCACCGCACCTGGTCGCCCACCAGGTGGATCGCCGTGACGGCCAGCGTCGCGAAGAAGGCGAGGGTTGCCATCAGCAGCAGCGTCCGCAACACCCAGCGCCAGCGCTCGGGCACCCAGCGCCGCAGCAGCTCGACGCTGAGGTGGGCACCCCGCCGCGTCGCCGCGGGGATCCCGAGCATCGTGGCCCACACGAACAGCGCGAGGACCACGGTCGTCAGCGGCGACGCCAGACGCGGCGCCACCTGCGTGAGGACCAACTGCGCGACGATCAGCACGGTGATCGCGGCCAGCAGGACGCCGGCCGCCACTTCCTCAATCCGCCCCAGCAGCTTCCTCAAGGCCCCGTCTCCGCCACCGCCACCGCCGCCTCGAACCGCTTGAGCAGGTCGGCTCCCACGACCCCCTCGAAGTGCTCCCGCAGCCCGGCGGCTGCCTTCTTGAACGCGGCCAGCTCGTCCGGGCTCAGCCGCGCGATCTCCATCCCCGCCTGCTCCAGCTCAGCGGGAAGGGTCCTGTCGGCTTCCGCGACCAGCGCGCGCTCGGTCGCCAGGGCCTCCTGGGCACACTCCAGGAGGATCGCCTGGTCTCCTTCCGGCACCCTCTCCCAGAAGTCCTTGTTCACGCACAGGACGATCGGGTCGTAGACGTAGTCCCAGACGGTCAGGTGCTTCTGCACGCTGACGAGCTTGGCCGCCTTGATGACGGAAAGGGGGTTCTCCTGGCCGTGCATGTCGCCTGTGCGGAGTGCGACGAAGAGGTCGCCGAAGTTCATCAGGTGGGCGCTCGCCCCGAAGTGGGTGAGCAGGACTGGGGGCAGCCCCTGCGGGAGGCGGATCTTGAGGCCCTTCAGGTCGCCGGGTCTCCGAATGGGGCGCTGGTTATTCGTGATCTGGCGGAAGCCGTTGACGCCGTAGGCGAGGCCGACGAGGTTCTTCTCCGGCAGTCGCCCCAGCATCTCCTGGCCCATGTCGCCGTCGCAGACGGCGTTGGCCACGGCGTGGCTCGGGAAGAGCCACGGGTAGGAAAAGACCTGCCACGCGGGGTCGATGGTCGAGAGCAGGATGGTCGATTCGAGCGAGGCCTCGAGATTGCCGCGCTGCACGTCCTGGAGCTCCGTGCTCTGGCTGTTGCTCGATCGGGAGGCGTTGGGGATGACCTCGACGCGGTAGCGGCCGCCGGTCCGCTCCTCGACCAGCTCCTTCCACCGCATCGCGCCCTGGTACCATTCCGACGTGTCGCCGAGGATGAGACTGATGCGGATGCGTGTCGGCCCTGCCCGTTGCTCTCCCCTGTCACAGGCGGTCGGGAACCCCACGAGGGCCAAAGCCGCCAGAAGGCAGGCGGTGCGTCGCATAGCCTATCCATCCACGAGGGCCAGGATCGTGTCCACGGCCTCGGCGAGGCTGCCGACCACGTAGTCGGCCTCCGTCACGTCGGCCCGGCCGTCGCCGTGCAGATCGACGAGGAAGGTCGTGCAGCCCTTGGCCCGTCCCGCCTGCACGTCGCGCTCGGAGTCGCCCACGAGGAAGGCCCGCTCGGGCCGCAGGCCCAGCTCGGACGCCGCCTGCTCGAGCATCCCGGGCTTCGGCTTCCGGCAGGAGCAGCCGTCGGCATCGACGTGGGGGCACCAGTAGACGCCCGCGATCGCGCCGCCCGCCGCGGCCACTTCCGCGACCATGCGGTCCATGATGCCCTGGATCTGCTCGACCGTGGCGTAGCCGCGGCTCACGCACGACTGGTTGCTGACGACGACCACCGTGAAGCCTGCCTCACGCAGGCGCCGCAGCGCGTCGAGCGCCCCATCGGCGAACGCGAAGTCCTCCCACCGCATGGCCCAGCCCGGCTCCGGCGGCTCGTCGTTGATCACGCCGTCGCGGTCGAGGAACACCACGCGATCGTGCTGCGTCGTTGCCTTGGCCATCACGGTGCGGTATTATAGCAACGCCCCGGATGGCGGGCAAACCTCCGACAACACGCAGGGAGGGCAAGGCTCCCGGCGAGCCGCTCCCTCGGGGGAACCCCAATGGGCGACCTGCTGACGATCGACGGTTCCGAAGGCGAGGGCGGCGGGCAGATCCTCCGCACGGCCCTCGCCCTCTCGATGGTCACGGGCCGCCCCTTCGAGATCGTGAGCCTGCGGGCCGGCCGCAAGAGACCAGGGCTGCGGCCTCAGCACCTGGCCGGCGTGAGGGCCGCGGCGAAGATCTGCTCCGCCACCGTCACGGGCGACAGCATCGGCTCCCGGACCGTCCGCTTCGAGCCTGGCGCCGTGCGCAAGGGCACCTACGAGTTCGACATCGGCACCGCAGGCTCCACCTCGCTGCTCCTCCACAGCCTCTACCTCCCTCTCGCGCTCGCCTCAGGCAGGACCGTGCTCCGCCTCACCGGCGGCACCCACGTGCCCTTCGCGCCGACGTTCCACTACCTCGAGGGTCAATGGGCGCCGCTCCTCCGGCGCATCGGCATCGAGGTCGAGCTTCAGCTCCTCCGCGCCGGCTACTACCCAGAGGGCGGCGGCCAGATCCGCGCCAAGGTGCGGCCCGCGCCATCCATCCAGCCGCTCGTCCTCGAGGCGCGAGGCAGGCTGAAGAGCCTGGAAGGGCTCTCCGCCGTGAGCAACCTGCCCCGCTCCATCGGCGACCGCCAGCGCCGCCGCGCCCTCCAGCGCCTCGAAGAGCACGGCCTCTATCCGGGCCTCCAGAGCGTCGAGCTGCCGTCCCGTGGCAGGGGCACGGCGCTGCACCTCCTGGCGGCCTTCGACGGCGGCGCCCGCGCCTGCTTCGATGCGCTCGGAGCCCGCGGCAAGCGTGCCGAGGCCGTTGCCGACGAGGCCTGCGACGCCCTCCTCCAGTTCCTCAGCACCGGCGGCGTCATCGACGGCCACGCCGCCGACCAGCTCATCCTGCCCCTCGCCCTCGCAGTTGGCCCCTCGCGTCTCCGCGTCCCCCGCATCACCAGCCACCTGCTGACGAACGCAGCCGTCATCCAGCGCTTCCTCGACTGCCGGGTCGCAATCGACGGCGCCCCCGACACCGAGGGCAGCCTGACCATCGTCCCCGCATGACAGGTGGCGCCGGAGCGCGCTATGATGTCGGGGGAGCCTTCATTCGGTCATGCGCATGACCGCTTGTCACGGCACCGACACCCCGCTATACTGATGGACGAGATGGACTGCGACACCCAGATTACCGACGCGATGAAGCGGGTGCTGGCGGAGGTCGGGTCGGCCGTCGCCAGCGCCGATCTCGTCGCGACTGACCGCCTGCTCGATGCGGTCCTGGGGGCGCGACGGGTCTATGTGGCTGGCGAGGGACGGACAGGGCTGATCGCTCGGACCTTCGCCATGCGACTCGTCCATCTCGGCATGACGGCTTATGTCTGCGGTGAGACGGTGACGCCCGCCATCGAGGCCGCGGACTTGTGCATCGCGTGCTCCGCATCCGGTGAGACCGCCATCACCTGCCACCGAGCCACCATCTCCCGCGCCGTGGGCGCGACCGTGGCCGCCATCACCGCGGCGCGCCAGGCCACCCTTGCTGCGCAGGCCGACATCCGCATCGTCCTCGATGCCCCCACGAAGTCCGACGCCACGCCGCTTTCTATCCAGTTCGGCTCCACCGTCTTCGAGCAAGCTCTTCTCGTCTACCTCGATGCCGTGGTCCTCCTGCTCCAGGACCGCCGGGGCGCCTCGCCCCAGAGCATGTTCGCCAAGCACGCCAACCTCGAGTGAGGCCCTGCGGCACCCCTCCGAATCTGGTACAATGCGACGAGGAAGGAGGCCTGCGCTGATGAGGATGCGGTGTGTCCTGCCCTTGGCCGCTCTGTGCCTCGCTGCGGCTGGTGCGTGCCGTAGAGCCACTCACGGGGACGCGGCGGCGGAACCGACGAAGCCTGTGCGGGTGCGCGAGGTGCGCAGGCCCATGGGCACGTACATGGCTATCACGGTGTACGCGCGGAACGAGGGGACGGGACGAAAGGCCATCGAGGCGGCGTTCAAGAGGGTCGAGCAGGTTGAGGCCGCTATCAGCACCTGGCGAAGCGACAGCGACAGCGCGAGGCTCCACGACGAGGCAGGCGGCGCCCGGCTACAGGTTTCCCCGCATCTGCTGGCCGTCCTGACGCGCGCCGTCGAGGTCTCCAGAGAGACCGATGGGGCCTTCGACATCACCGTCGGCCCCCTGATCAAGCTGTATCGCCGCAGCTTCCGGCGCCGCATGCTGCCGCCCGAAGACGAGCTTGCCGCGGCCAGGGCGAAGGTCGGCTACCAGGGCATCGAGGTAGATGCGAAGCACGGCACCGCCCGCCTGGCGAAGGCAGGCATGCGGGTGGACTTCGGGGCGATCGGCAAAGGGTACATCGTGGACCAGGCGCTGGCCGCTCTCCGCGAGCTGGGCATCGAGGCGGCGCTCGTGGACGCCGGCGGCGACCTCTATGCCCTCGGCTCTCCACCCGACCGCGAAGGCTGGCGAATCGGCGTTCGCGACCCGGCTCACCCCACGGAGATCCTCGACCGTCCGCTGCTCGCCCGCAACTGTGCGGTCGCAACGTCAGGGGACTACGAGCAGTTCGCGGACATCGGTGGCCGCCGCTACTCCCATATCGTCGATCCGCGGACGGGCCGCCCCGTCGAGCACATGAGCAGCGTCACCGTGATCGCGCGCGATGCCACCACTGCCGACGCCTATGCGACCGCGTGCAGCGTGCTCGGCCCGAAGGACGCCGTCGCCTTCGCAGAGAAGCGAGCCGGCGTCGAGGTCCTGCTGATGTACCGCGACGGCGCCGTGCTTCGGTCCGCGAAGTCCAGCGGCTTCGCTCGCTACATCGCCCCTGCAACGCCCGCGCCGTAACGAGGGCACCGTTGGCCTCCCCCGCCCCCGAGCCACGAGCAGGCCGTGACCGACGGGGCACCTGGCTGCGCCGCGTGCTCCTGGCTGTCATCCTCGCTGGCGCCTTCCTCGCCCGGTGCCGCGACGCGCCACACATCTTCCAGGGCAAGCGCGTGCTCCTCCCTGGCTACGATACCCACTACCACATGCGGCGGATCCAGCACGCCGTCGCCCACTGGCCTCGGGTACCGGCGTTCGATGCGTGGGTGAACGCTCCGGAGGGAGCCGCGATCTACTGGCCGGCGGGCTTCGACCTGCTGCTGGCAACAGCGGCGCGCCTTCTGGGCGCTGAGCCTTGGACCTCGGAGGTCGAGCGCTGTTGCGCCTGGGCCATGCCGTTCCTGGGCGTGGCGCTCGTGGCGGCCGCCTGGTGGCTGGGCCGGGTGTGGCGCGGGCCGTGGACGGGGCTGCTGGCGGCTCTCATCGTGGCTGCCGCGCCGATGGCAATCTCCGTCTCCGCGATCGGGCGGGTGGACCACGACGTCGCGGCGGTCCTGACCGCAACCCTCGCCTACGCCTGCTGCCTGAAGGGACTGGCAGCGAAGGAACGGGCCTATGGCATCGCCTGGGGGGCTGCATCGGGCCTGCTGCTGACCGCTGGCCTCTGGATATGGTCGGGCGCGATCGTTTTCGTCGTGCTGACGGCGGTTTTCCTCGTGGTGCACTCGTTGGCCGAGGACCGCGTCCCCGAGGCCGCGGTGACCGCGCTAGTGAGCGCCGCGGTGCTGACGACAGTGCTCTGCGCGCTATCGGCGTCAGGCCGGCCAACGCGGATGTCGCACCTGTTCCTGTCGGGCTTCCACGTGGTGCTTTCCTGGGCTGGCGCGGCAGGGCTGATTCTGCTATACATAGTGTTTCGAGCTTGCTCGCGTCGGCGGCTGCGCGTGGCCTGGGGCATTGCCTGCCAGGCGGCGGTGGCCGCCTGTGTCGTACCATGGGTGTTCCACGGGCTCCGCGGGGCGGGGTCGTTTGTCAGTGCGACGGCCGACGTGACGGTCTCGACGACGGGCGAGGGGATCGGGCTGTTCGAGCGGGGCCTCGACGGGGTGGCGCGCGACCTGAGCTGGCTCTCGCTCGCCACGCCGGCGGCGCTCGCTCTGCTGCTCTGCCAGGCATGGGCCGGCCGGCGGAGGAGGGGCGACGGGCTGGTCGCTCTTTGGCTTCTAGCGTCTCTGGGGCTGGCAGCGGGGCAGCGTCGCTTCGCGGCGGTGGCTGCTGTGCCGATAGGGCTGTCCGTCGGCGCACTGACGGCCTGGGCCGTGGGGGTGACGCGGCGGCTTACCGTGGAGCGGCGATGGCTGCTCCGTCTCCTGATCGTGGGCGGAGCCCTGGCCGCGCTGGCCTGGCCGACGGCACGGTGGCGACCACGAGCGTATCCGCCGAACTGGGAGTTGCGCGCCGTGCTGCCGGCACTCGAGTGGCTGCGGGATTCGGCGCCCTCGCCGGGCGATGCGCGGGCCTTCGATGAGAGGCCCGCTTACTCGACTATCGCCTTCTGGCACTATGGCCACTGGCTGACGTATCTGGCGGGGCAGGCCAACGTGGCCTGCCCCTTCGGCAACACGCGCCAGCACCAGACGGGCCTCGCCCGATCGCAGGCCTTCTTCGGCGCGCGGACGGAGCACGAGGCGGAGGCGCTGTGCCGGCGGCTCGGCATCCGCTACGTCCTCTCGCCCGAGCTGCCCGTGCCGCTGCTCGTGAAACAGGCAGGGCTGGACCCTCGCAGGCTCTCGGCGCAGAGGGCCATGGCCGTCAGCCTGCACCTGTGGCGGGGCCTCCGGGCGCCCGACCGCGCTGGCCCTCTGAGGCACTTCCGCCTGGTCGGCACGTTCGACGGCTCCTGGCCGGGCGGCAGGCCCTACACGACGCACGTCTTCGAGTACGTACCCGGCGCGCTGCTGGCCGGCAAGGCGCCCCCAGGCGGGCAGGTGCGGCTCGAGATGGACATCGCGGACCCCGCGGGCCATCGGCTCCGCTACACGGACACGGCGGCTCGCGCAGAGGACGGCACGTTCGTCCTTGTCGTGCCCTACGCGACCGAGAGCGGGCCCGGCCTCTACCGAGCCACCGGGCCCGCGCGGCTGACGTGGGGCAACGGCGTCCAGTCTCTCCGCTCGGAGGCCGGCATTCCCGAGTCGGCCGTCCTGCGGGGAAGCACGGTGACCTGCGATTTGCACTAGCGCTTGGATGAGGAACGGATAGCGAGTATGCCGGACCTGAGACCGTTTGCGGGGATCCGCTATACCCAGGCCGCCGGCGAGCCGGCTGGGCTCATGGCGCCGCCTTACGACGTCATCGATCCTACGCAACATGTGGAGCTATGCCGCCGAGATGCCCACAACATCGTGCGCCTTATACTCGGCGACCGCCGCTCGCCCCACGAACCGATGCCGGATGACTGGCACGACGATGCCGCACGGCGTTTCGAGGCCTGGCAGGCCGATGGAGTGCTCGCAACCGATTCTGAGCCCGCGTTTTACGTCTATACCCAGGCGTTCGAGCACGAGGGGCAGCAGCACACGCGCAAGCTGCTCCTCGGCGCGCTGAAGCTCGAGCCCTACGGCAGCGGCCACGTCCTCCCGCACGAGAATACCCTGCCAGGCCCGAAAGCGGACCGCCTGCGCCTCATGCAGGCCTGCGCTGCCAACCTCAGCCCCATCCTCACGTTCTTCCCTGACAGCGATGGCCGGATCAACGCTCTGCTCGACACGCTCCTTTCCATCGAGCCCGTCCAGCGGTTCGCCGACGACACAGGCATCCGCCACGAGTTCCGTTGTGTGACCGATCCCGTGGCCACACAGGCACTTACGGAGTGCCTCGCGCCGCTTCCGCTCTACATTGCCGACGGCCACCACCGCTATGAGACCGCCCTCGCCTATCAGCATCTGCGGCGCGCGTCCCACAATCCTGACATCGAAACGCCCGCTGACTTCTGCCTGGCGGCATGTATGTCCGCAGCGGATCCCGGCATGGTCATACGTGCCTGCCACCGCGTCGTCTCCTGGGCGGATGGCCCTGACCCAGCGGAAATCCTGGAGGCGGCTGCCGCGTGGTTCGACATCGAGCGGCTTGGCGGAGCATCCATCAACGACGTCCTGGCCGCGATGCGGAGACGCACAAGCCCTGGCTGTTTCACAGTTTACGCAGGCCGGTCGCAGGGCTACGCGCTGCTGACCCTGCGAGACGAGCGTGCCCTTGCCAACTCTCCGCACCCGCCGTCGTCGCCGATCCGCCTCCTCTCGGCGGCCGTTTTCGCCCACGGCTTCATCGAGCCGCTCCTTCGCGGTCATGGGCCACGCGTGGCGCACACGCCGGACGCTGCCGAGGTGGTGCGACGGGTGGACAGCGGTGCGGCTCGGCTGGCTGGCCTGCTGCCTGCCGTGCGGCCATCGGAGCTGACGGCCGCGGTGGATGCAGGGGAGCGGATGCCCCCCAAGTCCACCTACTTCTGGCCCAAGCCGTTGACAGGTCTGGTCATGCGGTCGCTGCGATCTGGCTAGAAAAACAGGGAGAAAATGCAAGCGCCGCTTGACATCGGTCAGCGATCCCGTATACTCTAATCAGAGTTTCTGTAACGTGTCAATGGCTTCTTCGACCCAGAAAGGGGGTGAGATCTTAATGAAGAAGAGACACGGCTTCACGCTGATTGAGCTGCTGGTCGTCATTGCCATCATCGCAATCCTGGCAGGCATGCTACTGCCTGCCCTGGCCAGAGCTCGTGAGGAAGCTCGGCGCATCCGTTGTCGGAACAACCTGAACCAGCTCGCCAAGGGCTTTGCGACCTATCTGAACGAGCACGGCGACAATCGCTTCTACCCGTGCCCGCTCGGTCGTGGTGCTGACGCGTCCGACTACAACGGTGCCGAGTGGATGGCTAGCCTCTATTGGTCCGGCGTCGTGCCGGACCCTGGCGTCTTCATCTGCCCGAGTTCGCCGGATACGAACCAGAACGGCGAAGACCTGGGCACGCATAAGTACACCAGCGACTTCGGGTCCCAGACCGTGAGCTACGCAGGCATGCACTACGAGAGCCTGACCGATAGCTCGGGGGCCATCAAAGAGGGCGCCATCCGCGACGACTTCCCGCCCAACATGCCGATGGGCTCCGACGACACCCAGTACCCGATCAACCACGGCACGCGGACCAACGGCGGCATGGCTGTCCTGTTCTTCGACAGCCACGTCGAGTTCCGCACCAACACCGAGATCGACCTGGAGCGTGGCCTCGGAGACCCCGGCAGCGGAAACCGCCAGAACAAGCTGCTCTGGCAGCTCAACAACTGACGGAAGCCAAATGCCCACCTGAGCGTCCCGCGCAGGCCAGCCTGCGCGGGACGTTCCTGTTTTGACACCCCGCTCCCGCCGTTCGATCCCCCGATCCACCCGGTCCGCCGCCCCCAGAAAATCGCCGGAATTCCCTTGCGCCGGCGGCCCCGGCGGCGCTAGACTCATGGCGGTGCCGCTGAGGGGCCTTGCTCTTTGACAATGTGAAAGGGGGTGAGCCCGATGATGAGACGCCATGGCTTCACCCTCATCGAGCTCCTGGTCGTTATCGCAATCATCGCTATCCTTGCGGGAATGCTTCTTCCCGCACTCGCCAGAGCTCGTGAGGAAGCACGGCGCATCAGTTGTCGGAACAAGCTCAACCAGCTTGCCAAAGGGTTCGCCGTCTATTTGAACGAGCACGGGGGCAATCGGTTCCTCCCGTGCCCGCTCGGAAGGGGTTTGGACCCGACCGACTACAACGGTGCCGAATGGCTCGCCAGTCTCTACTGGACCGGCGTCGTACCCGACCCCAACATCTACATCTGCCCCAGCTCGCCCGACGCCCACCGCAACGGGCAGGACCTGGGGACCCATAGCGCCGTCGCTGGCAGGTTCGGCTCGCAGACCGTCAGCTACGCGGGCATGCACTACCGCAGCCTGACGAACTCGAGCGGGAACCCCAAAGCCAGCGCGATCCGGGACGACTTCCCGCCCAACATGCCCATGGCCTGTGACGACACGCAGGGGGTCATCAACCACGGCCCGGCCACCAACGGCTACATGTCCGTGGTCTTCTTCGACTCCCACGTGGACGGCCTCTCCAGCACGGAGATCGACGTCGAGCGCGGTGTCGGCCTCAAGCCAGGGCTTCTCTGGCAACTCCGTAACTAGGTAGCAGGGCTCACCCCAGCGGCGCCACGAGGAAGCCCGCCTCCGAGGCGGGCTTCCTTCATGGCCCAGTAATGAATGCTTGACAACCGACCGGTCCATCGTGTATGAGAGAAGTAACATGTGCCCGTGGAGCCGCGTCCGAGGCACGGGGCCGGCCGGGGCACCCGCCCTCACCTTTCAGGGAGGCATGCCATGCTTCGCTTCCGCCGCAGGCCCTCCGCTGGGCTCACCACCACGCAGACCGTGCTGATCGTCCTCGGCGCCATCGCGGCCGGCGGGCTGTTGGTCCTGGCAATGCTCGCCGCCATGCTGCTGCCTGCGCTGGCCCGCGCGCGGGAGGAGGCCCGCCGCATCCGCTGCCGCAACAACCTCAACCAGCTCGCCAAGGGCTTCGCCACATACCTCAATGAGTTCGGCGACAACCGCTTCTACCCCTGCCCCCTCGGCCAGGGCGTGAAGCCCGACGACTACAACGGCGCCGAATGGCTCGCCAGTCTCTACTGGTCCGGCACCATCCCCGACCCGGGCATCTTCATCTGCCCCAGCACCGACGACAGCAACCGCAACGGCGCCGACATCGGCACCTTCCGCGTCGCGCCGGACTTCGGCCCCCAGACCGTCAGCTACGCGGGGATGCACTACTACAGCGGCAGCCCGCCCGGCTACGGCCAGCGCCCGGCCGGCGTGCGGGTCCTGAAGATCCGCGACAGTTGGGGCGGCACGGAGTTCCCGGTGGCCACCGACGCCAGCGGGAACATCCTCCCGGGTGCGCTCCGCGACGACTTCCCGCCCAACATGCCCATGGCCTCCGACGACACCCAGGGGGCCATCAACCACGGCACGCGCAACAACGGCGGCATGGCCGTCATGTTCTTCGACAGCCACGTCGAGTTCAAGACCAACACGGAGCTGGACCTCGAGAAGAGCGTGGGCCACGACGGCGGGCTGCTCACGCAACTCAGGAACTAAGCCGCCGCCAACAGGAGGAAGGGCTCATGGCAGCGCCGGAGATGCAGCAGCCGAGCGGCGGGGGATCGAGCGGCCCGACCATCGCCATCATCGTGGTGGCCCTCGGGTG
>CAZDNN010000145.1:0-12106 GCA_964506385.1 uncultured Planctomycetota bacterium | reverse complement strand
AGTTGGCTTTGTTTTCTAGTGTGCCCAGCCCGAGTTTTCCTCTTGGGTTGCGGCCGCGGGCCCCGTTAGGAGGATGGTGACTCGTGGGACGCGTGAAGACCGACGACCCGGACGTGATCGAGTACAAGAGTGGGGGCGGGTGCCTGATGCTCTTCGGGTTGCCCTTCCTGCTGGCGGGGCTGTTCGTCATGGCCTCGACGCTGCTGCCCGGCAAGTATCAGCCGAAGGACAGCGACACGGGCAAGCCGATGCCCATCTATTTCGCCATCCCCTTCGGCGGGGTCTTCGCGCTGGTCGGGGCGGGGCTCATGTTCGGCCGCGCGGGGAAGCGGATCGACCGCCGGGCAGGTACCGCCACCACCTGGTGGGGCCTGCTAGTGCCCTTCCGCACCAAGACCTATCCGCTGAGCGACTTCGAGAAGGTGACGATCACGCGGGAGGTGCGACGCTCGAAGAACAGCTCCTACACCGTCTATCCCGTGCGGACAGCCGGCGCGAGCGTGAAGAGCGTGACCATCGAAGAGCCGCGGTCAGAGGACAAGGCGCGCGCGCTGGGCGAGGAGGTCGCCAAGTTCCTCGGCCTCCCGCTCCACGACTCCTCGACAGGCGCCGTCATCATCCGGGCGGCGGAGGAGCTCGACGAGTCGCTCCGCGACAGGGCGAGACGCACGGGCGAGCGGGTGGAAGTGGGCGACCCGCCGGCCGACCGCCGCTCCACCCAGTCCGTCCTCGGCGACACCCTGACCTTCGACATCCCGCCGCCGGGCTTCCGCGCCGTGCTCCTCATCCCCATCGCCGTAGGCATCGGGATCGCCGTCTTCGTGAGCGTCCTGTTCCTCGTGCCCATCCTGAGCGAGGAGAAGATGCCGCTTTTCGTGAAGCTGATCTTCTGCGGGTTCCTGGGCGTCTTCTTCATCGCGCTCCCGCTGGTGGCGATCGCCGGCGGGGCGCTCAGCGCCGCGCGAACGGCCACCCAGGTGGCCGTCTCGCCTCACGAGCTGCGGGTCACCACCAAGGGGCTGATGTTCACCAGAACGGCCGCTATCCCGTCGTCGGAACTCGAAGAGCTCGAGGTCGCCGCCGCCTCGCGGGCGAGCAAGGGGGGGCCACGCGCGGCCTTCAGCGCCATGGGCGGCGGCAACGTCCTCATTGCCCGCTCCGACAACGCCACCCTCAGCTTCGGCGCGGGCCTCTCGCTCGAGGAGCTGCGGTGGATGCGGGCCGTGATCTGGAACGTCGTGACGGCGTAGGGGACAGGCGCTGATGCCGCGAGGGGATCACGATCGACCGGGGCGTGGGGGAGGTGCGGAAGTGGTGGGGTTCATCGTGCCGCTGGCAGTGCGGTGCCATCCCATCGGGGCCTTCGACGTGGTGACCGTGGCCTTCGGGAAGAGCGCCACGCGCCTGTCCTGGCAGGGTCTCTACCTGTCGCCCGAGGTGGCGCTGAGCGGCCCGCAGCGGCGGCTGTTCCTCGGTCGCTACCTCCTGACGGCCTCCGCGCGCAAGGTCGGGCGCCGGGTGGCCAGCTTCATGGGCCTCCCGCTTCACGATCTGCTGAGCCGAAACAGCGTCGGGGGTGGTCGCGTGTAGTGGCCGATCCTCAGCTCCACCGACGCAAGGTCGGTGGGGGCCAAGCCCCGAGCGCGGCGGTTGCCGGCGCGAGCCGCTGCCGCTATGATGCGGGGGTGAGGGCAGATCCCCACCGCATGCGGAGAAGCTCCAGTGGCCGAGCTGACGAACGATTTCACGTGGTCGCAGAGCCGCGATAGGGTGTTCCAGGCGTGCCCGCGACAGTACTGGTTCAAGTGCTACGGGTTCTGGGGCGGCTGGGAGCGCGACGCCGACGAGCGGACCCGGCGGATCTATGTGCTCACGAAGCTTCAGACCCGCCAGATGTGGGCGGGCTCGGTCGTGCACGCGTGCATCGAGCGGACGCTGAAGAACCTGCGGCGGGGGATCGACGTGCTCGAGCCGCAGAAGATCATCGAGGTGGCCATCGCGGGGATGCGGGAGGACTTCAAGTGGTCGCGGGAGCGGCGCTACTGGCAGAAGCCCAAGTCCTGCGCCCTCTTCGAGCACGAATACGGCGTTCCCGTGCCCGACGAGCAGTGGCGGGAGACGGCGGAGGGCGTAAAGACCTGCCTGCACACGTTTTACACCTCGGAGCTCTTCGCAAGGCTGCGGGCCGTGCCGCGGGAGGACTGGTTGGAGGTCGAGGACTTCAGCTCGTTCATGCTTGACGGGGTGAAGGTGTGGGCGGTGATCGACTGCTCGTTCCGCGATGGCGGGCTGGTGGACATCTATGACTGGAAGACGGGGCGGACGGTGGCGGAGAAGGGCACGATTCAGCTTCAGTGCTATGCCCTCTACGCCCATCAGACCTGGGGCGTGGCCATCGACAACGTGCGGGTCGCCGAGTACTACCTGCTGCTCGACCGCATCCAGGACTACACGGTGAGCGAGAGCGACGTGGCGGACGCGCGGGCCTATATCCTGGGGAGCGTGGCGGATATGCAGAGCCTCCTGGCGGACGTTGAGGCGAACGAGCCGCTGGCGGAGAGCGCCTTCACGAAGACCGACAACCAGCGGGAATGCCGCCGCTGCAACTTCGTAGGGCTGTGTCGTCCCGAGGTGGCCGAGGCGTTGAAGCAGGGGTAGCCGGTCGGCGCTCGGAGCCGTAAGAGTAAAATGGGCTTGACTTTCCGGGCCTTAATAAGGTAAAATATTGATTCTAAGGCCCTGCTAGCGACCCCTTCTCGAGCGGAGGCCGCGCGTGGGAAGACCTACGCCTGCCCCGGACCCTCAGCCGCGACCGCTCGACGAGTTGCGCCGTCTGATCGACGAGGTCGATGCGGAGATCGTGCGCCTGCTGAACCAGCGGTCCGAGTATGTTGTCGAAGTCGGGCGGGTGAAGCAGGCCGATGGCCAGGCTTTCTACGCGCCGTCGCGCGAGTGCGAGGTGTTCCGGCGCGTGAGCGAGCACAACCACGGGCCGCTGACCGACAGGTCGGTGCGGGCCATCTACCGCGAGATCATGTCCGCCGCGCTCGCCCTCGAGCAGGACCTCAAGGTGGCCTACCTGGGGCCGGTCGGCACGTTCACCCATCTCGCGGCACGCGCGAAGTTCGGCGACTCGGTCGAGTACATCCCCACCCGTAATATCCTGGGGATCTTCCGCGCGGTGGCCAGCCGCCACGCCGACCATGGGGTGGTGCCTGTGGAGAACTCGATTGACGGGGGGATCGCCGACACCCTCGATGCCTTCATGAGCTACGACGTGGAGATCTGTTCGGAACTGCTCATGGAGGTACACCACTGCCTGATGGCGCCGAAGCCGGAAGGGGTGATCCACAGGATCTACTCGAAGCCCCAAGTCTTCGCGCAGTGCGGCCGCTGGCTCGGCGAGCACTACCCGGATGCCGAGCTGATCTCGGTGTCGAGCACGGCGCGGGCCTGTGAGGTGGCGGGGAACGAGGAGGGCGCCGCGGCCATCGCCCACGCCTCCGCAGCGGCCACCTACGAGCTGACCGTCCTCCACCGCAACATCGAGGACGTGGTCAACAACGTCACGCGCTTCGTCGTCCTTGGCCATGGGAGCTGCGAGCCCAGCGGCCGCGACAAGACCTCCCTTGTCCTCTCTGTCGTCCACAAGGCCGGGGCGCTCTATGCCGCCCTCGAGCCCTTCCGCGATACCGAGCTTAACCTGACCCGCATCGAGTCCCGCCCCTCGAAACGCAATCCCTGGGAATACTACTTCTTCATCGATTTCGAGGGGCACGCGAGCGACGAAACGGTGAAGGAGACACTTCGCAAGGTGCAGGACCACTGCAACTACCTCCAGGTCCTCGGCTCCTATCCCGTGGCGGAGACCACAGTGTCGATCGACTAGGCCCCCCGTGAACCCTACAGAGGACGGGCGAATGCGACGACTCCTGATTGCCGGCAACTGGAAGATGAACCTGGACCTCAAGGGCTCGATCCAGCTCGCAGCCGGCCTGAAGCGCGAGCTGAGCGAGGTCACGACGGTGGACCTCGCGGTGTTCCCCCCCGCCCCGTTCCTCGCCGACGTGTGTGACACGCTGGAGGGCTCGAACATCGCGGTGGGCGGGCAGAACGTCCACCCCGAGCCCAAGGGCGCCTTCACAGGCGAAATGTCCGCCCCGATGCTCCTCAGCGTCGGCTGCTCGATGGTCATCATCGGCCACAGCGAGCGGCGGGACCTGTTCGGCGAGAAGGACGACTTCCTGAACGCGAAGCTCCGAGCAGCGCTCGACGCAGGTCTCCAGCCGATCCTGTGCTGCGGCGAGCACCTCGAGGAACGCGAGGCAGGGGACGCTGAGGCCGTGGTGAGCGGGCAGCTCGCGGGCAGCCTCGAGGGCTTCGGTGCCAACGAGATGGGACGCATCACCATCGCCTACGAGCCGGTGTGGGCCATCGGCACGGGCCGCACGGCCACGCCGGAGCAGGCGAATGACATGCACAAGGTGATCCGCAACCTGCTGGCCGACCGGTTCAGCGCCGCCGTCGCCGAGAGCACGCGCATCCTCTATGGGGGGAGCGTGAAGCCGGCGAACGCGAAGGCGTTGATGGCGGAGCCGGACATCGATGGCGGCCTGGTTGGCGGCGCGAGCCTCACCGTCGAGGATTTCGTTGCCATCGCGACGGCCTGACGATTGGGCCGACGACAAGGAGACGCGCGCGTGAAAGACGCCATCATCATCGTGCTGTGGGCCGTCCTGGTCATCGACGCCGTTCTCCTGGTGTTGATCGTCCTGCTCCAGTCGGGCCGCGGCGGCGGCCTGTCCGGCATGCTGGGCGGGGGCGGCGCCGCGGAGTCCGCGCTCGGTCCCAAGACTGGCCTGCCGAAGATCACCGGCGGCATGGCCGGCGTCTTCTTTCTCGCGGCCATCCTGATCGGCATCCTGAGCCGCGACGACAGCGCCTTTGTCGCGAAGGCGGCCGAGGGCGGCAAGGGCGCCGCAGGCCTTTCCACCGCGATGGAGCCGAGCCCCGAGGCGACCACTGGCGAGGAGCCTGCGAAGCAGCCTTCGACGTCTGAGGAAGCAGGCAAGCCAGGCACCGCCGCGGGAGCCATTCACCCGACGACGGCCGCCGACGCAACACCCGCAACGGCTGCGGCCGCCAAGCCGGCCACACAGGCCGCGCCGACCACCGCGCAGCCGGGAAACTGACGGGGCGCACCGTGATCCGAAGCATGACGGGCTACGGACAGGCCCGCTGGGAAGGCGACGGGCGAGCGATCATCGTCGAGGCCCGGTCGGTCAACGGCCGCTACCTCAAGATCGTGCCCCACCTGCCTAACGAGCTCTCCGCCCTCGAGCGCGACCTCGACAAGCAGGTCCGGCTGCGCATCCGCCGCGGCACGGTGGATGTCTACGTGCGGCTCGAGCTCAGCGGCGCCCGCGCCGCGCGGCCGATCAACGTCGATGCGCTACGCAGCTACGCCAGCCAGCTCAAGGCCGTCGGCGAGGAGCTCGGAATCAACGTGACCCTGACCGGCGACGCGCTGGTCGTCCTGCCAGGCGTGCTCGAGGCCGACGAGCTGGCCGAGGAGGAGGCCGAGGCACTGGCCGGGGCGCTGCGTTCCGCCGTCGATGCTGCGCTCGATGAACTCGACCGGATGCGCCAGGCGGAGGGCGCCCACCTCCGTGAGGAGCTGCTTGCCCACGCTGACGCGATCGAGGCCATCGTCGCGCGGGTCGAAGCCGGGCACGCCGAGGCCCAGCAGCAGTACGTCGAGCGCCTGGTCGAGCGGGTGAACCGGCTGCTCCAGGGCACCGAGATCGTGGTGAGCCCGCAAGACCTTGCACGCGAGGTGGCCATCTACACGGAGCGGTCGAGCGTGGCGGAGGAGATCGCGCGGCTGCGGTCCCACATCGGCCAGTTCCGCAAGGCCCTCGATCAGGGGGAGCCGGTCGGACGGCGGCTGGAGTTCCTGGCGCAGGAGATGCACCGGGAGGTCAACACCACGGGAGCGAAGGTGGCCGACGTGGGCCTGTCTGAGGAGGTAGTGGACCTCCACGGCGAGGTGGACAAGATCCGTGAGCAGGTGGCCAACATTGAGTGAGACGGAGGCCGGCTCGAGCGCGGGTCGCCGCGAGACGGCGGCGGGCCGGCTCATTGTGCTCTCGGGGCCTGCCGGGGTGGGGAAGAGCACGGTATCCGAGCGCGTCTGCGAGCGGCTCGGCCTCCGGCGCAGCGTGTCGGCCACCACACGCCCGCCGCGCCCCGGCGAGGTGGCAGGTCGCGATTACCTGTTCGTGACGCAGGAGGAATTCCAGGAAGGGGTCGCCCGAGGCGATTTCCTCGAGCACGCGCTGGTGCACGGGCATTTCTACGGCACGCCGCGCGCGCCCGTCGATCGGGCGCTGGCGCTGGGCGAGAGCCGCCTGCTGGTCATCGACGTGCAGGGGGCGATGCAGGTGCAGCAGGAGCGGCCCGACTCGCTGTTCATCTTTCTCGATGTGCCCGGCGACGCGACGCTCCGCGAGAGGCTCAGCCAGCGTGGGAGCGAGGACCCGTCGGAGCGGGAAACCCGTTTGGTCCGGGCGAGCATCGAACGCAGCTACAAGGAGCACTATGACTACGTGGTCATCAACGACGACCTCGAGCGCGCCGTCGAGGAGGTCTGCGACATCATCCTTCGGACCGCGCGACGCAAGGACAGGAGGCACTCGCTCGATGGATGAGGCCAAGATCGATCGTCTCGCCCGCAAGGTCGGCGGCCGATTCAAGCTCGCCTCGCTGGTGATGAAGCGGCTGATCGAGATCAACCGCGGCTCCCAGCCCCTCGTCGAGCCGGAGAGCGACAACATGCTCTACAACGTGCTCGACGAGATCGACCACGAGCTCATCCGTCTCGTGCCGCGCCTGCCCGCGCCCGAGGACGGCGAGGAGGGCGACCAGGCCATCGACCAGAAAGACTAGTCGCGGGGGACGCCCGTGTCCACCGACCCCTTCCACTCGCGGGAGATCGTCGTCGGCGTCACCGGCGGCATCGCCGCCTACAAGGTGGCCGCCATGGTGTCCACCCTGCGCCAGCGCGGCGCGGCGGTCACCGTCGTCATGACGGCGAATGCGGCGAAGTTCGTCCAGCCTCTCACCTTCGCCGTCCTTAGCGGCCGGCCTGTCGTCACCGACCTGTTCGAGCGGCCCGAGAGCCACGAGGCTGAGCACGTCGCCCTCGCCCAGAAGGCCCAGCTCGCCATCGTCGCCCCCGCCACCGCCAACCTGCTCGCCAAGCTGGCCCACGGCATGGCCGACGACGCCCTCACCACCATCCTCATCAGCCTCGGATGCCCCGTCGCGATCGCCCCCGCCATGAACCACCGCATGTGGGCGAACCCCATCGTCCAGGCCAATGTCGGGCGGCTCAGGGAGTGCGGCTACCGCGTCGTCGAGCCCGATGAGGGCTGGCTCGCCTGCGGAGAGAAGGGGGCTGGACGGCTGGCCAGCATCGAGGCCATCCTCGAAGCGGGCGAAGAACTGCTCCGCGATTCGTGATGCGCAACCAGGCCCCGGCAGCGCGTTCTCTCCTACTCACCCGGAACCCCGCTGGCTCAGACCGGGAGTGAAGCACCATGGCGGCACGCCCCATCCCGATCGTGCTCGACACGGACATCGGCGACGACATCGATGATGCGCTGGCCCTTGCCCTGGCGCTCAACTCGCCCGAGCTCGACCTGCGCGGCGTCACCACCGTCTTCGGCCGCGTGGAGGTGCGCACGCGCCTCGCCCTCAAGCTGCTCGCGACCTACGGGCGCGGCGACATCCCCGTCGCCACGGGCCGCGGGAAGCCGCTCCTCGCGCCGCAGCCTGACCACGTGCCCAACCAGGCTGTCGTGCTCGAGGACGGGGAGACTCTGCCTGAGCCCTCGCCACTGTCCGCCGACGAGCTCATCCTCCGGGCCGCCGAAGAGGCGGATGGCCAGCTCATCCTGATCACGATCGGCGCCATGACAAACGCCGCCGTCGCGCTGCTGCGCGAGCCGTCTCTCGCCAGCCGCGCGCGGATCATCTCCATGGGCGGCGTCGTCGGCGAACAGCGTGCCGAGTGGAACATCGCCTGCGACCCCGAGGCCGCGCGGGTCTGCTTCGAGTCCGGCATCCCCCTCACGATGGTGGGCCTGGACGTGACCCTTCAGTGCCGCATGAGCGAAGCCGACGTTGAGGCACTCGGCACGAAGGGCACCGCGTGCACGAGCCTGCTCGACGCCATGGTCGGCGGGTGGGCCGGCTCGGCGGACGGCCAGCGCAAGGCGGCGCGCCCTGTCCTCCACGACCCGCTTGCCGTCGCCGTCGCCTTCCAGCCCGGCCTGGTCCGCATCGAGCCCCGGCTTGTGCGGGTCGAGACCCGCGGCGAGTTCACCCGAGCCTTCACCATCGCCCGCCCCTCCGATACGCCGAACGCCGAGGTCTGCCTCGGCGTGGACGCCGATGCCTTCGTCCGCCTCTTCATGGGCCGCGTGCTTGCGCGCTAGCCCCGCAGGGGAGCGGCTTGTCGGCGTCGCACGGCGTCTCGGGCACCGAGCAACGAGGCATGGTGTTGAACCGCGGGCGATGCGCGGGGTAGAATACGTGGGCAAGTGGGGTCCTCGCGTTGCTTGCTCGAAGGAGAGTGCGATGGCACGCTCGCAGCGGCTGGTCGGGCTGATCGTCCTCGTCGCGATCCTGGCGGCGTCCTCGTGCGGCGAGGCGGCGAGCCGGGTGCGATACCCGGTGGTCGCCGGGCAGTTTTACACCGAGGATGCGCAGCGCCTCGCCGAGCAGGTGGACCACTTCCTGAAGGTGGGTGCCGAGAAGGCCAAGGGGGTAGTGGGCAATCCGGTGGGGCTGATCGCGCCGCACGCCGGCTACGCCTACTCGGGCCGCTGCGCCGGCGTGGCCTATGCGGCGGTGAAGGGCAAGAGCTACAAGCGGGTCATCGTCCTCGCGGTCAACCACCGCGGCCCGCGCTTCACCGGCGGCTCGATCCTGAAGGTGGACGCCTACAAGACCCCCCTCGGCGACATCCCGCTCGACAGGGACGCCTGCCGTCTGCTCCTCGCATCCAGGCTCTTCGACAGCCGCCCGTCGGTCCACCGCCAGGAGCATTCGCTGGAGGTCCAACTGCCGTTCCTCCAGCGGGCCCTCGGCGACTTCCGGCTCGTGCCCATCGTCGTTGGCGGCGGCGATGAGAAGACCTTCGCCGCCATGGCCGCCGAGTTACGGAAAGTGACCGACGACCAGACCCTGGTGGTGGCGAGCAGCGATTTCACCCACTACGGCCGCGCCTTCGGCTACTTGCCCTTCACCTCCCGAATCCGCCAGAACCTCGAGCGGCTCGACAAGGGCGCCATCGCATTCGCCGAGAAGGCCGACATGGCGGGCTGGTGGCGGTACATCAAGGCGAAGCGGGCGACCATCTGCGGCCGCTGCACCGTGGCGATCCTCCTCGCGATGCTGCCTGAGAAGGCCGAGGGCAAGCTGCTCAACTACTACACCTCGGGCGACGCCACCGGCGACTACAGCCATTCGGTCAGCTACGCCGCCGTGGTCCTCACTGCCCCCGGCGGCTGGGGCAAGGCTAGCGCCGACGTTCCCGCCGCCGCGGCTGAGCCCGCGGCCATCGAGCCGGAGAAGGACGGGGAGGCGTCCACCGACGTCGGCGTGACCAAGGCAGGGCAGAAGAAGCTCCTCGAGATCGCCCGAAAGACCCTCGTCGCGGTGACCCAGGGCAAGCCCGTGCCGAAGCTCAAGCTCGGCGACGAGGAGCTTCAGGGCAAGTTCGGCGTTTTCGTCACCCTGCACAAGAGCGGCAAGCTGCGGGGCTGCATCGGCAACTTCCGGCCCCAGACCCCGCTCTACCAGACCGTCGCCGACCAGACGCGGCTGTCGGCGCTCAAGGACAGCCGCTTCACGCCGGTGCAGGCCAGCGAGGTCAAGGACATCGACATCGAGATCTCCGTGCTGCTGCCGGAGAAGCGGATCGACGAGCCTCTCGCCTGGGAGTTCGGCAAGCACGGGATCATCGTGCGACGGGGCTACCGCTCGGCCACGTTCCTGCCCCAGGTGGCGGAGCACTTCACGACGAAGGAAGAGATGCTCTCGGCGTGCTGCCGCAAGGCAGGGCTGCCGCCGTCGATCTGGCGGGACCCCGCGACGGCGGTCTACACGTACCGCGCCCAAGTGTTCGGCGAGAAAGACCTTCAAGGCAAGTGAGGGCGGCAGCGGCGGATGGGCTCCTCGGCACAGATCCCGACCCCACGACATGCCCGCGGCGGCAATGGCCCGCGGGTGGACCGCGTGGCGTTCGTCACGGGGCCGCTCGGCGACGACAGCACGGGCCACACCATCCTGCGCCTGGCGCGGGAGTTGCGGCGTCGCGGCAAGGACGTCGAGCTGCTGTGCGGCGGCGGCGCCCTGGTCGGCGAGCTCGAGGGCATCGGCATCAGCCCCGTGCTTTCGCGGCAGCTTGCCGCGGGGGGCACGCCGTTGTGGGTCTCGCGCAAGCTGTCGGCGCGCCTGCGCGGGATGGAGCCGGACCTGATCCACATCTTCGGCCGCTCGCTCGCTGGCTGGGGGCCGAAGCTGGCGCGGTGCACGGGGCGGCCCTATGTCCTCACCGTCATGAGTCCCGCGCCGTCCTCTCGGCAGGGAGCCGTGGCTGGCGACTGGGAGCGCGGCGCGGTGGTGGCCGTGAGCGAGGAGATCCGCGAGGAGCTGGTCAATCAGGCGCATATCCCGAAGACGGCCATTGGGGTCATCCCCGTCGGCATCGCGCTCGAGGACTATGAGCGCTACTGCGATTGCGGCGCGCGCGAGCACACCCCCGTCGTTGGCGCCGTGGGGCCGCTCGTGCCCGAGCGCGGCTGCGACACCTTCCTCCGCGCCGCCCGCCAGATCCTCGATGCAGGCCACGACGTCGTCTTCCTGGTCGCTGGTCAGGGGCCGGAGCGGGAGAGGCTGCGGGAGCTCATCCGCAAGCTCAACATCGAGCGGTGGGTGACCATGGTCCACCACTTCACGGACTACCGCCGGATGATCGCCGTGCTGGACATCTGCGTGCTGCCTGCCATCCAGGAGGGGGTGAGCCTGAACGTGTTGGAGGCGATGGCCTGCCGCAAGCCCGTGGTCGCCACGGGGGTCGGCGCGGTCTACGATGCGGTGGTGGACGGCGAGACCGGCTTCCTCGCCGCCAAGCAGGACCCTGTTGCCATCGCCGAGAAGGTCAGCCGTCTGCTCAAGGAGCCCGAGCTCGCCGCCCGGATCGTCGAGGCCGCCTACCAGCGGGTCCGCGAGCATTTCTCCCTGCCCGTCTCGGTGGGGCGGCTGCTGGGCTTCTATGCCCGGACCCTGGCACGAACGGAGAGCGCCTAGTGGCGAAGGTCGCCGTCGTCATTCCCGCCCGCTACGCCTCGGAGCGTCTGCCCGGCAAGACCCTGCTCCGCGAGACGGGCAAGGCCCTCGTCCAGCACACCTATGAGCGCGCGGCGCTCGCCTCGCGCATCGATGAGGTCGTCGTCGCGACGGATGACCAGCGCGTCATCGACGCCGTAGAGTGCTTCGGCGGCCGCGCCGTGATGACCTCGGCCGAGCATCGCTCGGGCACCGACCGCATCGCCGAGGCCGCGAGATCACTCGACGCCGACATCATCGTCAACGTCCAGGGCGACGAGCCGGAGATCGACCCTGGCGCCATCGACCTCGTCGCCGACCTGCTCGACCGCCACCCCCAGGCCGACATGTCCACCCTCGCCTCGCCAATCGCCGACCCCGCCCGTGTCCGAGACCCCCACCTGGTGAAGGTCGTCCTTGACTCGGAGGGCTACGCCCTCTACTTCTCCCGCGCCCCCATCCCCGCCTCGAAGGCGTACCCCGACTTCCCCGACGGCGACGAGCACGTCTATCTCGGCCACCTGGGCATCTACGGCTTCCGCCGCGACTTCCTCTTCCGCTTCGCCACCCTCGCCCGCACCCCCCTCGAGAAGCACGAGGGCCTCGAGCAGCTACGCGCCCTCGAGCACGGCCACCGCATCATCGTCGGCCTCTGCTCCTACCAGGCCCTCGGCGTGGACACGCCGGAGGACTACGCCGCCTTCGTCGC
>CAZDNN010000144.1:0-12111 GCA_964506385.1 uncultured Planctomycetota bacterium | reverse complement strand
CGATCTCGATGCGCAGCGGCACGCCCTTGAGCTCCCACTCGTTGAACTTCCAGCCAGGTGAGTACTGCTCGCGATCGTCGAGCTCGACGGCCAGGTCGGCCGGGAGGCCGTCGCGGATCTTCGTGGCGAGCTCGAGGACAGCGCTCCGCTCCCCGTCGCTCTTGTAGATGGGCACGATGGCGACGTGGATGGGCGCGAGCCGCGGCGGGAGGACGAGGCCCTGGTCGTCGCTGTGGGCCATGACCAGGGCGCCGACCAGCCGCGTCGAGACGCCCCAGCTCGTGGCCCAGACGTATTCGAGCTCGCCGGCCTCGCTCTGATACTTGACGTCGAATGCCTTCGCGAAGTTCTGCCCGAGGTTGTGGGAGGTGCCGGCCTGGATGGCCCGCCTGTCCTGCGTCATGGCCTCGATGCAGTAGGTTCGGACGGCGCCGGCGAACTTCTCGGCCTCGGTCTTGAGCCCCGCGACGACGGGCACGGCCATCCACTCTTCGGCGAACCGCCGGTAGATGCCGAGGATCTTGAGGGCCTCCTCCTCGGCCTCCGCGTCGGTGGCGTGGGCGGTGTGGCCCTCCTGCCAGAGGAACTCATTGGTGCGGAGGAACAGGCGCGGCCGCAGCTCCCAGCGGACGACGTTGGCCCACTGGTTGATGAGCAGCGGCAGGTCGCGGTAGCTCTGGATCCACTTGGCGTACATGGCCCAGATGACGGTTTCGGAGGTGGGGCGGATGTAGAGGGGCTCGTCGAGCTTCTTGCCGCCGCCGTGGGTCACGACGGCGCAGTGGGGCGCGAAGCCCTCGACGTGCTCGGCCTCCTTGCGCATGAAGCTCTCGGGGATGAAGAGCGGGAAGTAGGCGTTGCGGTGGCCCGTGGCCTTGAACATGCCGTCGAGCGCGGCCTGCATCTTCTCCCAGATGGCGTATCCATGGGGTCGAATGACCATGCAGCCCTTGACCGGCGCATAGTCTGCCAGCTCGGCGCGCTGGACGAGCTCGTTGTACCACTTGGAGTAGTCGCTCTGGCGTTTCGTCAGCTTCGCCACGCTCTCGCTCTCCTTCCCGCCACTATGGGCAGGCGGCATTATACCCCGACGATCGCAGGGGTGCAAACGGCCCGGACCGCCGAAGAGGCTAAGGCTGGCCGCCCGCATCGGCTCCGTCGTGTCGGACTTGTGCCATGTACGCGTTCCCGTACAATCGCCCTGGGGATGCTGTGCTGCGAGGAACAGAATGGGGCGGAACCCGAAGGGCACCAGGGCCGCGACTCGCCATTGGCTGGCTCCAGCTCTGCTGGCTTGCTGGCTTTCGGTCGCGCTGCATTGCGGGGCGTCGGCCCAGGCCGCAGAGCCCATCGTGTTGAGCAACACGCACATTGAGGCGGAGTTCCGGGTCCGCCGCGGGACATGGCGGTTGGTGCGCTTGTCCCGCCGCGACGGCACGGATCGGCTCGAGATCGACAGCGATCAGTTCGAGGTATTGCGGCTGGACGGGAAGCGGTTCACGGCCGACGACTACCGGCCGGCATCGGCGCCCGAGAAGATGATCGAAGCGGGCGAGCAGGCGCTGCGAATCCCCTACGCGAGGAAGCCTGCGACACACCCAAGCGCGCCCGAGCGTGTTGCCATCACCTACGAGCTGGGCGGGGGGCCGTGGCTCCATATCGCCCTCGCCGCGAGCGCGCGGCGGGGGGACGTCGTTGACCGCGTGCAGGTGCTTCGCTTCTCCACACCGCAGAGGGCCTCACGGGGCGGATTCGGCCAGCCGGTCTTCATCGGAAGCTGGTTCTTCGGCCTCGACTACCCCGGCTTCTACAGCAGGCACAGCGACGGGTTCACCGAGCCGGCCTTCGGGTACCGCATCTGGTACGACATCGATTTGCAGGGGGGGGATCGGGAGTTCGCACCGCGCCCCGGCCTCGTCACGCTGTTCCACTTCCCCGGCTATGCCCGTAAGCAAGCCAACGGCGAATGGGCCATCGCGTGCAAGCGCGCCGTGGCAGGGGTGAGCAGGAAGAGCGGCGAGGGCGCGGAGCTTGCCCTTCTCGACTACATCGCGGCAACGCGCAAGACGCCTCGCAGCCATCTCCACTACAACAACTGGTACACCTTCGCGGCCAAGGATCTCAGCATCGAGAGCTTCATCAACAGGACATACAAGCCGATCAAGGAGAATCTCGCGAAGTACGGTGTCGCCCTCGATGCCATGGTCCCCGATCACGGCTGGGAGAACAGCAAGACCTTCACCAGGATCCTCGAACCAAAGCTCGACGACAAGCACCCGCCGCTGCCGAAGCTCAGCCGAGCCCTGGCCGCCGACGGCAAGACCAGGCTGGGCATCTGGGTGGCCTTCGACGGCACCAACCAGAGCCTCGCGCGCGGCATCCAAGTCGGCTACCGGCCCGGCGTCAGCGACTCGTACCGCAACAAGCGGCCGTGGATGGAGGGCAAGAGGTTCTTCAATATCCTCGACCCGAAGTACGTCGCCGACCTCAAGGAATCGCTGCGGTTCCTGCTCGCCGACGCGAAGGTGGACTACATCAAGCACGACTTCAACCACAACTTCGTCTCGGACTATCTCTCCGAGCGCCACGCCAGGGAGGCGTGCCTGGACCTCACGCTGGAGCTGCTCGCCTACGAGCGGGGCCTCAACCCCAACGTCTTCCAGAACTACACGAACGGCACGTGGTTCACCCCCTGGTGGCTCCAGCACGTTGACAGCTTGTGGCTCATGTCGGGCGATGGCGCCGCGTGCCTCACCTGGCCGATGCTATCGCGGCTGGACGGCGCGCTGTCGTACCGCGACAGGTACTTCTTCGAGAGCTGGTGCAACCCCCAGCGCTGCCCGCGCCCCATCCTCCCCGCAGCGAACCTGATGACCCACGGGATCATCGCCTCCACGAAGAAGTCGTTCCTGGACAAGGACGACCGGCTGGAGGACTGGGCAGACCACTGCGTGATGTACTTCGGCCGAGGGACCACGGCAAAGGAGCTGTACATCACGCCCGAGTGGCTGGACGCAGATCGCTGGAAAGCGCTCGCCATGGCGGCCAGGTGGGCCGTGACCAACCAGCATCGCCTGCTCAACACCGTCCCCATCGGCGGCAATCCCGCCCGGGGACAAGCCTACGGGTTCCTGAGTTGGGTCGACGGTCGAGCCATACTGACGGCCAGGAACCCCGACTGGGGGGCGCAGACGCTGAGCGTGCCCTTCGACCATACCGTCTACTTTCGCGGCGAGCTCGGCAAGCCATACCACGCCCGCGCGATCTACCCATTCGTCGAGCAGATGCCCTGGCGCCTCGTCTCTGGCAAGGCATTCGGGCTGGCCATCCCCGGGGATTCCGTCGTCGTCTACGAGCTCGAGCCCGGAGAGCCGTTGACTGGCCGCGTGCTGACGCCCGACCCCCTTCCCGAATCCAGGGCTGATCTCAAGCAGGACATCTTCGAGCTCGCGCTCCAGATCCCAGATGACCGAAGCAAGCGCTACGACCTGCTGGTCCAGCCGTGGAGCGTCGCGGATGCTGTCGTGGAGATCAACGGCAGGCCCGCCCAGCCCTGGCGGAGAATGCGTGGGAAGGGATGGAGTGTCGCCGCCTACGACCTGCGGGGCTACCGCGGCCGGAAGCTGATCGCAAGAGGGCGGCTCGTGTCGTCCGACGGAAAGCCGAAAGGCCCGAAGCCACGGCCTGTGGCTCTGGATGTGTGGCTGGTGGCGGACCGTCCCGTGGCGGCCAGGCCGGCCGCCGAGCGCGACCCCCTCCCCTTCCCCATCTCACAGCACTACAGGCGCCTGACACAGCATCTGATCTCGAAGAAGCCGCTCAGGATCTCGGCCGCCCCTTAGCAGCCCGTGGCAGAAGTCCGTTCGGACTGCGTGCGGGTCTTCGGGCCGATCTCCGCGTTGCGAGATCTCGACGAATCCACCGATTCGCCTGCGATCTCGCGCCTTGACCTCGGCCCGAATCCCTCGCACTCGTCTGCGAAGGACTTCTGCCACGGACTGCTAGGGCCTGCTTCACAATGAGCCGGGAGGGCGAGGCTCCAGCCGAGCCGCGGTCCCGGTGCCGTGCTCTGCACCTGTGCTGGATGCTGGATGGTCCCCGCCCTTCGGGCTCCTCGGCTTTGCCTCTTGCCTTTCCTCCTCCACTCGACCCTCGCACCTCGTCCCTCGACACTCCCGCCGCGATCTGGGGACATCATGGGAGGAGCCGCCCGCGGGCGGCTCCTGAGGGATTCGCGCTCAACGCGGCGGGTCAATCGTCGTCCTCGGCGGGGCGCCTGGCCTTGGCGACGATCTCCTGCTGCACGTTGGAGGGCACGGGCTCGTAGTGGGAGAACTCCATAGTGTAGGAGCCCTCGCCGCCGGTCATGGAGCGAAGCTGGGTCGAGTAGTTGGCCACGGCGGCCAGGGGGACCTGGGCCTGGATGATCTGCTGGCCGCCCTCGGAGCCCATGCCCTGGATGCGGCCGCGCCGGCCGCTGAGGTCGGCCGAGATGTCGCCCATGTACTTGGTCGGGATGGTGACCTCGATGTTCACGATCGGCTCGAGCAGCACGGGCCGGGCCTTCTCAAATGCCTCGCGGAAGGCTCTCGACGAGGCGATCTTGAAGGCCGCCTCCGAGCTGTCCACATCGTGGAACTTCCCGTCGTAGACAGTCACCCGAACGTCCACCGCGGGATAGCCGGCGATGACGCCCTTGACCATCGTCTCCCGCACGCCCTTCTCGACGGCTGGGATGAACTGGCGAGGGATGGCGCCGCCGTAAATCTCATCGACGAACTCGAATTCGCTGCCCCGCTCGAGCGGCTCGATCCGCAGGTAGACCTCGGCGAACTGGCCGCGGCCGCCGGTCTGCTTCTTGTGGCGATAGTGCCCCTCGGCCTTCGTCGTGACGGTCTCTTTGTAGGGGATCCGGGGGTCCTTCAGGGTCATCTCGACCTCGAAGGGCTTGCGCGACATCTTGGACATGATGACCTGGAGATGCAGGTCACTCATCCCAGTGATCACCAGCTCGCCCGTCTGCGCGTCACGTCCCTCGTGGAACGTCTTGTCCTGGCTGGCGATGCGCGACAGGGCGGTGCTCATGCGCTGCTCGTCGCCGCGGGTCTTCGGCTCGGCGGCACGGGCCACCATGGGCGTGGGAAACGCGAGGGCCGGGTACTGGATCGCGTTGCCCTCCGTGCACAGGGTGTCGGAGACCTCGAGGCTCTCGATCTTCGCCACGGCGATGATCTGGCCGGCGATGGCCCGCTCGACCTCCTCCTGCTTTTCGCCCTGCACGCGGTAGAGGTGGGCGAGCTTCTCGCGCTTGCCGGTGCGGGGGTGGTAGACCTCGGTGCCGGCCTCAACGGCGCCGGAGTAGATGCGGAAGAAGGCCAGCTTGCCCACGAAGGGATCGTAGAGGGCTTTGAAGACCTGAGCGCTGAACGGCGCGTCCTCGGCCACGTCGAAGGCCCTCTCCTCGCCTTCCTCGGCGCCGGGCACGGTGCCCTTGCGCTGGACGGCCTCTGCGGGCGACGGGAACATGGCGACGATGGCGTCGAGCATCTCGGCCACCCCGATGTCCTTCTCCGCGGCGACGCAGAAGACGGGCACCAGGGTGCCGGAGGCCACGGCCTTGCTGGCCGCGGCCATGATCTCCTCGGGGGCGATCGCCTCGTCCTCGAGGTAGCGCATCATCAACTCCTCGTCCGCCTCGATGATGCTCTCGCGAAGGGTCTGCCCCACCTCCTCAACCTGGCTGGCTACCTCGTCGGGCACACCATCGCCCGGATTCAGGGTGTTGACCACGCCCGAGAAGCTCTGCCCCTGGCCGACGGGATAGGTAATAGGCACGACGGCGCTGCCGAAGGCCGACTGGAGGGCCTCGAGCACCTGGCCGAGGTCCGCGTGCTCGGCATCCATCCTCGTGATGACGATGGCGCGGCCGAGGCCGGCCTCGCCCGCCATCTTCCACACCCTGCGGGTGTTGACCTGGATGCCTGCATCGGCCGCGACAGCCACCAGAGCAGTGTCCACGGCTGCGAAGGCGCCGACCACCTCGCCGATGAAGTCGTCGTAGCCGGGCGTATCTACGATCTGGATGTCCTTGCCCTGCCAGGAAGCGTGGAGGATGGCGGAGTGGATGGAGAACTGGCGGTTGTGCTCCTCCTCGTCGAAATCGGCGATGGAGGTGCCCTCGGCAGGGCTGCCGAGGCGGTTGGTCACCTTGGCCTTCAGCAGGATCGCCTCGGTGAGGATAGTCTTGCCCACGCTACCGTGGCCGCAGATCGCAAAGTTGCGCAGGTCCTGTGTTCTCGCAGCAGCCATTCCTGTCTCCACCAAGCAACGGCACTGTCGGCAGGGATTCCCAAAACCTTTAGTATACGGATTCGCCGGCGAGCCGCAAGGCCGAGACGCCTCCGCTCCGTCAGCGCACTTGACTCCGCCGCGCGGGGTCCGTACAATTGCCTCGCCGTGACGAGGCCTCAAGAGGCCGTGGCACGAGCGACCCACGTGCCACGATCCACTGCCCTCCCCAGCCCAGAACCCGAAGGCTGTCGGATGCGGAACTACCTGCGCTATCTGGGCTACATCTGGCGCTACAAGGCCCGCGTCATCGGCTCCGTAGCCTCCAGCATGCTGTGCGAGTCCCTGGGCTTCGTCACCGTCGTGTCGTTCTTCAGCATTGTCGAGCTGCTCTTCCGCCTCCACACGACAGGCGAGCCAGGCCCCCTGGCCAACTACGCCATCCTGAAGACCCGCTTCGGCCAGCAGATGCTCGCGTTCTTCCAGACGTGGGTCGTATCCGAGGGCCGGCTGATCGCGGCGGTGATGGTCTGCGGCTGGGGCTTCATGGGGCTTGCGGCGATCCAGGCGGTCCTCGACTTCCTGCGCCGCTACCTCCTGGCCTCGGCGTCACTGCGCGGCTGGACCGACATGATGACGACCCTGTTCGACCGGGTCTCGTCGCTCTCCATGCGCTTCTTCTCGCAGCAGAGCCTGGGACACACTATGTCCACCTTCGGCCCGGACACGAGCCAGCTCGCGAGCGGCGCGCGGACCCTCTTCTCCCACGCGGTGAGCGACCCGTTCAAGCTGTTGATCGGGCTCGGGGCAACCTTCGTCATCAGTTGGCAGCTCGCACTCCTCACCTACGTGGTCATCCCGGTCGCCCTCTATGCGTTCAAGATCATCGGCGACAAGATGCGGCGGTACACCCGCAAGGGCCTCGAGAAACGCGCCGACACGATGAAAGTCCTGGGCGAAACGCTCCAGGGCGCCACAGTGATCAAGGCCTATGGCGCCGAGCCCTACCAGCAGGGCCGCTTCCGCGACGCGGCCCTCCGCATGCTCCGCTATGGCCTCCGCCGCTTCATGATCCGCTCCATCGCCAAGCCGGGCACCGAGTTCGTCTATTGGTTCTTCCGCGTGACCATCGTCGTCATCGGCCTCTACATGGTCCTCCGCGGCCACCTGCTCTTCTCCGCTCTCCTTACCTTCGTCTTCTCCGCCGCCAAGCTCGTCTACGAGCCGCTCAGCAAGCTGCGCGATCTCAACACCGACATCCAGGCGAGCTGCGCCGCCGCCGACCGCGTCTTCGCCCTAATGGACAGAGCGCCCGAGGTCGTCGAGAAGCCCGACGCCGTCGCCCTCCCACCACTCGACGGCGCAATCCGCTTCCACCACGTGTCCTTCGCCTACGACCCGCCCAACAACGTGGTCCACGATCTCGACCTGACCATCCAGGCCGGCGAGAGAATCGCCATCGTCGGCGAGAACGGCTCTGGCAAGAGCACCATCGTCAAGCTCCTGCTGCGCTTCTACGACCCCACCGATGGCGCCATCACGATCGACGGACATGACCTGCGCGACGTGACGCTCGCCTCACTCCGCGCCCAGATCGGCTACATGCCACAGGAGGTCCTGCTCTTCAACGACACCGTCAGGGCCAACATCGCCTTCGGGCTCCAGGACACCACGGACGAGCAGATAGAGGCGGCGGCGCGTGCGGCCCTCGCCCACGAGTTCATCGTCCGCGACCTCCCGGACGGCTACGACACCGTGGTGGGCGAAGGCGGGACCATGCTCTCCGGCGGGCAGCGCCAGCGGGTCGCGCTCGCCCGCGCGATGCTGCGGAACCCACGGATCCTCATCCTCGACGAGCCGACCTCGTCCATGGACGCCGACGTCGAGCACCGCCTGCACGACCGCCTCGACGAGTTCGCCGACGGCCGCACGGTCATCCTCGTCGCCCACAGCTTCGCGGCCCTCCGCCGCTGTGACCGCATCGTGGCGCTCGCCAACGGCCGCATCGAGCACATCGGCACCCACGCCGAGCTGCTCGACGCCAGCCCCACCTACCGCAACCTCCACCACAAGCAGAGCGGCACCGCGCACGAAGCCTAGCAGTCCGTGGCAGAAGTCCTTCGCAGACGAGTGCGAGGGATTCGGGCCGAGGTCAAGGCGCGAGATCGCAGGCGAATCGGTGGATTCGTCGAGATCTCGCAACGCGGAGATCGGCCCGAAGACCCGCACGCAGTCCGAACGGACTTCTGCCACGGGCTGCTAGGCCAGCTCCGCCAACGATAGGACCTATAGGACCTATACGACCTATATGACCTATAGGACGGATGGGACGGGGCTGCGTCTGCGCCGCCCCTGCCAGGGGCTGAACGCGCACCCCGAGGGGGCGCCCAGCAACAGGGAGGATGTCGAGAACGAGAACGACGACGATCGAGAAAGGAGCGTCCGATGCAGTGGGCTGACGAGACGAATCATCCTGTGACGAAGGTGTGCGCGAAGTGTGGGGTGGAGAAGCCGTTCCCGGAGTTCTATCTGTGCTTCAAGCGGGGCCGGTGCCGGGCGAGCTGCAGAGAGTGTGATCGCGCGCGGATGCGGCGGCATGTCCGGGCGAACCGCGAGCGGGTGCGGGCGTGGGAGCGGCGGGGGCCTCGCCCTCCCGGCCGTGCGATGCGCCGACTGCCGAGTGCCGAGTTCTGCTCACGCATCACGTTCCGATAGACGGCGGGGCTCCGGCGCACGGGGAGTGCGCCGAAGCCCCGGATGGTCGTGTGCGCTGGTCGGTCGGTCAGGCGACGCCGAGGAGTTCCTTGGCCTTGTCCACGGCGGAGGCGGCGTCGGGGGCGTAGCCGTCGGCGCCGATCTCGTCGGCGTAGTTCTGTGTGACTGGGGCGCCGCCGATAATGACCTGTGCGTCCACGCCGGCTTCCTTGAGGGCGTCGATGACGTTCTTCATCTGCGGCATGGTCGTGGTGAGGAGCGCTGAGAGGCCGATGAGGACGCAACCCTTGCCCTGGGCGGCTTCGACGAACTTTTCGGGGGGGACGTCGATGCCGAGGTCCACGACGTTGAAGCCTGCGCCTCGGAGCATCATGCCGACGAGGTTCTTGCCGATGTCGTGGAGGTCACCTTTGACGGTGCCGATGGCGACGCTTGCGATGGGCTGGACGCCTGCGGCCTCGAGGTGGGGCTGTAGGATCTCCATGGCGCCGGGCCTGGGCTGGTCGGGGCTGGGCCATTTCTCGGGCGGGTTGGACATGGCGCGGGCGGCGATGAGGACCTCTGGGACGTAGAACTCGTTGGCCTTGAACTTGGCTCCGACGACGTTCATGCCCGCGATGAGGCCCTCGGAGAGGATGGTTGCGGGGGCCACCCCCTCGTCGAGCGCCTGCTGGACCAACACGACGACCTCGTCGATCTTGCCGTTGATGATGCACTCGGCAATCGCCTGCATGTCAGCCATCGTCCTCGCTCTCCTCCAGTGGGGTGGTCGGGAAACGGGTCATTGCTAGCTGTCCTCCGGGGTGCGGCCGAGGCGGGTGAGATGGAACTCGGCCTGGTCGGCACACCAGGTGGGGTAGCCGTCGAAGCCCTTGCTGTCGCGGACGGTCTCGAAGGCGGCGCGTGCCTTGGCAAGCTCGCCGCTCTTCTCGTAGCACAGGCCCGCGTGGAACTGTGCGAGGGTGGCGAGGAAAGCGATGTCGGTGTGCCGGGCTTCCTCGAAATGTCGGGCGGCGCGCTCGTACTGCTTGAGGTCCAGCCTCGCCTTGCCCGCGTCGTAGTGGGCCTGGGCCACGTGCGGGTGCTCGGGGTGGTCGGCGAGGAACTGCTCGGCGGCCTTCGCCGCACGCTTCAGGTGGTCCTCGGCGGCATCGGGGTCCGTCCCGCGAACGGCCTCGGCCAGGGTCAGGTGCTGGCGCGCGACCTCGAGGAGGGTGACGGCCGCGACGTCCGACCCCTGGTGCCTGGCTGCGAAGTCCTCGAGCTCGGCGAGCTGCTTCGCCGACTGCTCCTTGGCCTTCTGCTCGTCGCTGGTGTCGATGTCAGCGTAGCGGCGGCCGATCTCGAAGCGCTCGGCCGCGACCCGCTCGATGCCCGAGCGACGATGCTGAGCGACGACCATCCACACGATGACGCTGACGAGCAGCAGCCCCGCAGCGATCCCTGCCGGCAGGGCATAGCCCTGAACGTGATCCCATGCCTTCGACAGGGCCTCGTGGAACTTGTCTTCGTGCTTGACCTCGCTGTACTTCTTGCCCAACGGGCCTTCTCCGCGTCGTGGTGTGGTACGCCCGAGAGGACTCGAACCTCTGACCTGCGGTTTAGGAAACCGCCGCTCTGTCCTGCTGAGCTACGGGCGCTCGGTCTGTGACTCTCTGCGGCGGCGCCTGCTGAGTCGCGGCAAGTGCTGGCACGACCGCAGGATACTACCCGATCCCCCCCGTCGCTGTCAAGCGCGGTGTTGCAACAGATCTGGCCCCGCATCTTGGGGTTTCCTCCCGCCTCGTCCTCGTGCTCGAGCGCATCACCGACCAGCGCCAGACTGCGCGGGCACGGTGTTCCTTCTGCCCCTGGCTCGGGTGACACGAGGCAGGTAGGGGGCCCCTGCGTTCGCTGAAGGCGTGCTCTGGAGGCGGCCTTCGCGCTGGCGTTGGTGCGCTATGCGCCGCAGGGGTGGCCGAGCGCGAGGTCGTAGGCGAGACGCAGGTTCTCGTAGGGGATGAGGGGGCTGATGGCCTGGCACTTGAAGAGGTAGCCCCCGCCAGGGGCCATGATCCCGATGACCCGCCGCACGTGCTCACGCACGGCGTCCTGCGTGCCGAAGGGCAGCACCTCCTCGATGTCGATGCCGCCCTCGAAGGCCAGGCGGTCGCCGAACTCGCGTTTGAGGCGCACGGGATCCATGCCGTCGAGTGGCAGGATGGGGTTCAGGATGTCCACCCCGCACTCGGCGAGGTCGGGCACGAAGTCCATGATCTGCCCGTGGGAGTGCAGGTAGAACCGCACGTGGGGCCACCGCTCCTTGATGCCGCCGACGAGCGCGGCGTAGTAGGGCTTGATGTGCGTCCTGAAGTCTGCGGGCGACATGTACGGCGCCGTCGAGTGGCCGAGGTCGTCACCCGTGGAGACGACATCGACCAGGTCGCCCACTTGGTCCAGGAGCCGCATGACGAGGGTCGAGTTGATGTGATGGATGCGGTCGGCGATGGCCCTGTGGATATCGGGGTGGAGCTTGATGTCGAGCATCCACTGCTGGAAGCCGCGGAGGTAGTGGTAGCGGTGGAACAGGGTCTCGACGGCGACGGACGTCGCGAACTCCCCTTGCTCGCGGATGGCCATCGCCTTCTGCCGCGCATCCTCGGCGATCAGGCAGGGGGCGTCGGGGTCGGGCCAGCCGAACCGCTCGACGTCCGCGACGGTCCTGGCCTCGGCCAGCGGATGGTGGACGCAGTAGGCGCCGCCGACGCCCTTGTACTGGAAGCGGCAGCCATAGGCGTCCTCCGAGAGGCCATCGCCCAGGTCGCGCCGCGCGCTGGGGCTCCCGACAATGCCGCCCACGCCGGCCAGTCGGTCGAAGGCGAAGGTGTCGAGGAACTCCTGCACCCTCGGGTCGAAGGGCTCGCAGGTCGGGATGTTGTTCGGCCTGAAGACCGGCAGACGGTCGGGCTCCTGGTGGTTGATGGCCCGCAGCACCCGCTCTCGCGACGTCATCTGGCGTTCCTCCTGACGGGGCCCGTGGCCGCAACCGAAGAGGAAAACTCGGGCTGGGCACACTAGAGAACAAAGCCAACCCCGTTGGCTTTGTTCGCCTCTTCAACAACCGGGATC
>CAZDNN010000143.1:0-12273 GCA_964506385.1 uncultured Planctomycetota bacterium | reverse complement strand
AGCGACGACGGCATCAAGGCCTGGCTCAACGGCAAGCTCGTCCACGCCAACAACGTCGCCCGAGCCGCCAAGCCCTACACCGACAGGGCCAACGTCACGCTCCAAGCTGGCTGGAACCCCTTGCTGCTGAAGATCACGCAGAACGATTCGCCCTGGGAGTTCTGCGCCCGCATCTGCCGCCGCGACGGGAAGCCGTTGCGCACCATCCGCTTCGACCCCGCGCACGAGGGCGACTGGACCCTGCCCGGGGCAGCCGCGGCACACACCAGGGGTGCCAGATGAAGATCGTGATTGCGTTGTCAGCGCTTCTCCTTGCAGGCGTCACGCATGCCGCAGAGTCTTCGGCCGCCCGGAAGCCGCTCGTGGGGCACTGGACGATGGACGACGGCTCTGCGGACAGGGCCGTGCGCGACTCGTCGCCCAACGGGCTGAACGGCACGTTCAGCGCCGACACGGCCAGCTCGTCACGCCCGGGCAAGATCGGCCGCTCGCTCGAGTTCCCAGGCCGCAACTTCGTGGACCTTGCCCGACACGCTGCGAGGCTCGGGAAGCTCATCGACTTCACCCTCTCCATGTGGATCCAGTACCGCGGCGGGGGGAGCCGCATCCTGTTCAGTTGGTCCGACGGCTCGTTCAACCACCGCATGCAGGTCGAGGTGAACCAGGGCGGCCTCAGCTTCGGCTGGCAGAACGGCGGCGGGTGGCGGGCATTCTCGACGCGCGCGCTGGCCTGGAAGCCGGGCGAGTGGTACCACGTCCTCTTCATCAACGACAGCGCGAGCGGCAAGACGATCGCCCGCAGCAACGACGGCGTGTGGGCGATGAGCGAGAACGCCCTGGGGCCGTCGGAGCTGCAAGTGAGGCCCACCCACGTCCAGATCGGCGGGTTGAACGGGGCCTATCCCTTCAACGGGCTGATCGACGACGTGCGTCTCTACAACATCGCGCTGTGCAAGGCCGATCTCAGGGCGCTCTATCTGGGCAAGCCGATCTCGGGCAGGCCCGCCGTGTCCGTCTCACTCGCCAAGCTGTCGCCGCTCGAGCGCGACTGGTACTTCCAGGCGGAGCGGCAGCCGCTGCTGAGCCGCGCGCAGGCTGAGATCGGCTGGGCCGAGGAGATGGCGTCGAGCATGGCCGGGGGCGATCCGGAGACGGCGGAACTGAAGCGGCTGAAGGCCAAAGCCCAGGAGATGGCGGCCTCGGCCGACGCCGACGAGCTCGAAGCCTGGGAGCTCTACCGGGCGGTCCGCGTCGTCAAGCGCCGCATCATGTTCAAGCGCCCCGAGATCGACTTCGACGAGGTCGTGTTCGTCGATGTTCCCTACACGCGCGGCGCCCAATGGCAACACGAGAGCCGCTACCGCAGCTCCATGTGCGCGGCGCACGGCGGCGAACTGGCTGTCCTCAAGGGCCTCGCGTCCGACGGGCGGCGGCGCCGCCTGGCCCCCGCCGACGGGCGAGCCGCCCTCCTGCGGCCCGACGTTTCCTACGACGGCACAAGAGTGCTTTTCTGCATGAAGCGCGAGACCGAGAAGACCTATCACATCTACGAGGTCGGCGCCGACGGAATGGGGCTGCGGCAACTTACGTTCGGAGGCTACTCCGACCTCGATCCAGCCTATCTGCCCGATGGCGGCATCGCGTTCCTGACGTCGCGAGCCAATGTATACGGCGGCTGCGCTCCATGGGCGCCCCAGCACATAACGGCACGGTGCGACCGCGACGGCAAGAACATCTACCTGCTCAGCGTCGCGAGCGAGCCCGAATACTCGCCGTCGGTGCTCAGCGACGGCCGCCTGATCTACACGCGCTGGGAGTATAACGACAAGGGCCTGAATCGAATCCAGAGCCTGTGGACGATGAACCCCGACGGCGCGGCGTCGAGCACCTACTGGGGCAACCAGAGCGTCCACCCCGACCACCTCGGCGAGGCGCGGTCGATCCCAGGCACGTCGCTCGTCATGTTCAACGGCATGGGCCACCACGACATGTACCGAGGCTGCATCGGCGTCGTCGATCCCGCCAGGGGCACCAACTTCCCCGACGGCCTGTGGAAAGTGACCGCCGAAGTCCCCTGGCCAGAGGTCGGCGACGGCCCCGTGCCCACGCCGACCTTCGCGCGCGACTACCACGCCTCCGGCGTCTTCGGCGGCTACAAGTCGCCCTATCCTCTGAGCAGGGAGCTCTTCCTGGTCTCGGCCAGAGCGGGACAGCGGCACGCCGGCAACAGCGCCGCTGAGCCGAACCGCGGGCACTTCAAGCTCTATCTGATGGACATCCATGGCAACCGCGAGCTCATCCATCAAGGCCGTGGCAACGTCCTCTACGCCCAGCCGCTCCGGCCGCGGCCGCGACCGCCCGCGATCCCAGATATGGTAGACAGGCCGGGGTCGGAGCGGGACGGCAGGGAAGTGGCGCAGGGCGTCTTCTACAACGCCGATGTCTACGAGGGGCTGCCGGCCGCAATGAGGGGCAAGGCCAGGCATCTGCGGGTGCTCGAGGCCGTGCAGCGCACCTACACGACAGGCTGTGTCGATGGCGGTGGCTCGCCGTTCGGCAGCGGGCGCGATACTGCCCTGGATTCACCTCGATTCAGCAGGGGCAACCCCGGGAGGAAAGTGGTTGACGTGGACTGGGGCGACGGAGCGATCCTCGCCGGCCCCGCCATCGCCATCGCGAGCAACACCCGCCTCAAGCGTGTCCACGGCACCGTGCCCATCGCCGCCGACGGATCCGCCTGCTTCGAGGCCCCGCCGGGCAAGGCGCTCTACTTCCAACTGCTCGACGAGAACGGCCTGACCCTTCACAGCATGCGCTCCTGGGTCAACCTCATGCCCGGCGAGCGCCGAGGGTGCGTGGGCTGCCACGAGGCACAGGTGGGCACGCCGCCGGCGGGACGGCTCATCAACTCGGCAACCCGACAGCCCGATCGGATCGAGCCGCCCCCGTGGGGCGTCAGAACGCTGAGCTATGTCGGCGACATCCAGCCCATCTTCGACAAGCACTGCGGCAAGTGCCACCAGGGAGAGGGCAAGGCGAGGAAGAAGCTCGACCTCACCCTCAGGCCCGACAAGAAGAACCGCTGGGGCGGCATCTTCCCCGAGCCCTACATCACCCTGACCTGTGGCGACAACCCGGTGAACAACTACGCCAACCTGTATCGGGCCAAGCCCACCATCGCAGGCAACTTCTTCATCTGGGCCGAGCCCTACACGACCCTCCCGCCCATGACGCGATGGTCCTACCGCAGCCCCCTCATCAACATGCACCTTCACGGAAAGCACAACGGCGTCAAGCTCTCGAAGGAAGAGCTGGGCAAGCTCATCGCCTGGGTGGACACCAACTGCCACTTCCGCAGCCTCGGCGACGTGCTCGCCATCGCCGACCCCGACCCCAACTGGTTCCTCAACTGGCCCTACCGTCCGCGCCTGGCTTCCGCGCCCTACGTCAGTCACCTCCATTCCCAGGATGAGTTCAGCTCCCCCGACGACCGCCTGCTGTTGCGGGACAGGATTCAGAGGCAGTGACCAGGCTCCGCGCCCAAGCTACCGGGCTCTTGGCGTGTCTGGGCGTTGCCGCGGTGGTGGGCTTGCTCGGGTGCACCACTCGCCCTGTGCGCAGCGGAGCCGTGAGGCCGAGGCCCGCACGCTCTACGCAATCGCCATCTGGCATTTCCACAAGAACGCTGTAGTATACAACGACGTGATCGTCCAGATCGCCGACGACAGGGCCTTCACGAAGAACGTGAGAACGCTCCTCAACAACGACCACGACGATTCGGCCGGGATGGGCAAGGGCAAGGACACGGCGTTCACCTCGCGATGGTGGGGTGAACTGATCGACGCGCGGGGGGCGGACGGGAAGGGGACCCGGGCACGCTACGTGCGGGTCCACACGAGCGAGGGGATGGAAGGCGAGTGGGTGCGGTTCGTCGAGGTGGACGTGTACGGCCAATGACCGCCGCCCGAAAGCGGCGCAGCGGAAGAGCGGAACAACGCAAGGAGATCCATCATGGGACGCGGGAAGAAGATCAGCCGACGTGGCGCGCTCACACTGGCCGTGGGCGCCGCGGTGGCGGGTTCTACTGTGAGAGCGGGTCAGGGGGCGGCGGCCCCGAAGCCTCCCCAATCGCCCAAGGACACCCAGGGGAAAGCCGGCATGCCCTACGGGACCATCGGCGATCTCAAGATCAGCCGGCTGATTCTCGGGGCGAACACGCCCGGCGCGCACTCCAGGGACCTGATCTACGTGAGTCAGCTCGGCAGAGCGTACAACACGAAGGCCCGCATGCTGGACATGTACGCCTTGGCCGAGTCGCAGGGCATCAACACCGTCCTCCAGGGAGGCGGGCTGGTCGGGGAGTACAACCGCACTCGCGGCGGGGACCTCCGGACAATCCCGCCCGTCAACGTGCGCGAGCACGATACCAAAGAGAGCATCAGACGCACCCTCACCGCCGCGATGAAGAACAAGCTGGCGGCAGCGTGGTACATCTGGGGCGATTGCGGTGACTACCTCGCGATGGCCAAGCGGATGGACGTGGTCGGGACCGCGATGGAGATCGCCAAGGAGCTCGGCATGACGCTCGGGCTCGGCGCCCATTCGCTCCAGGTCGTCACCCAGTGCCAGGCGCAGGGGATCGTGCCGCACTTCTACGTCAAGACCTTCCATCATGATAGGTACTGGTCCGCGACGCCCAGAGACAAGCGCGAGCCCTTCTGCTGGTACAGCAAGGGCGGCAACTCCTACAGCGGCAAGACCGGCGACCACGACAGGTTCCACGACAACATCTGGTGTCTCGACGCCGAGAAGACCATCGAGGTGATGAAGGGGGTCAAGGCCCCGTGGATCGCCTTCAAGGTGCTCGCGGCCGGCGCCATCAGCCCGACCAGCGGGTTCAAGTATGCCTTCCACGGCGGCGCCGACTTCGTGGCCGTCGGCATGTGCGACTTCCACGTCAAGCAGAACGTGCAGATCCTCAGAAGCCTGTTCGCCAGAGGAATCAAGCGAGAGCGCCCCTGGGCGTGACCGCAAGGTGTGAGGGCCATATGCCGTGATGCGTACTACAGCCACCGCCACACTGCTGCTGTTGCTCTATGCCCTGGTGCCAGGCGAGGTCGTTGGCGCCGACATTGCCATACTCGCCAGGAAGCACTCGGCGAGGAGCGCGAACATCGTGCCGGTCGACCGCCGGTACAGCGGCCTCGTCGTCTGCGAGGGGATCAAGGGCATGCAGCAGTGGGATGCCCATGTCGAGGGGGCTGGGGCCCACTACATCCACGTCTACTACGCGTCCGCCGGACCCCGCCCCGTCACACTGACGATCAACGGCAGACCACAGAAGGGGCAGTTCCTGAACCGCGCGACGGGCGGGTACTACAAAGACCATCTGGCCTGGGAGACCCTCGGGCCATTCGATCTGAAGCAGGGCAGGAACGTCATCCGTATCAATGCCGCGGGCTACAGCCCGCACCTCGCCGGGCTGGTCATCTCTCGCAACGGCAAGCAGTGGGACCGGAAAGCGTTCGCCGGGCAGTTCAAGGGCGAGCGCGAGATCATCGAGGAACGGCTCGTGAAGCTGGGCCCCGTGATGGCCGAGACGCGCGCCAGGCTCCGCACGATGCTCGGGACCGACGAGATCCTCTTCATCAAGCGCATCACCTACACCTCGACGCACTATTACACCGAGTACCTCGACTCGCGATGGACCCCCGGCGGCGGGATCTATGTGCTCTCGCTCGTAGACGGCACCGTGCGGCAGGTGGCTGCGGAACTGAAGGGCGGCGTGTTCGGACGCTTCGACCTGTCCTTCGATGCGAAGCGCATCGTCTTCGACTGGAAGCGCTCCGTGAACGACGGATACCGGATCTACGAGGTCGGCATCGACGGCAAGGGCCTGCGGCAGGTGCTCCAGGCGCCGGCAGACGAAGCTGACCTCGTAAAGAGATACCGGCTGGGGTACCACAACGGCACCGACGACATGCACCCCTGTTACCTGCCCGACGGCGGGATCGCGTTTGTTTCGACCCGCTGCCAGGCCAGCACGCTCTGTCACGGGGGCGACGCCTTCACGACGCCCGTAGTCTACCGCATGGGTGCCGATGGCGGAGACCTCCAGCAGTTGAGCTTCGGCGCGTTGAGCGAGTTTACCCCCACGGCCTTGCCCGACGGACGGATCATGTATGCCCGCTGGGAGTATGTGGACAAGGGGGCGGTCGTCGCCAAGTGCATCTGGGCGATGCGGCCCGACGGGACCGCCTCGTCCGAGGTCTACGGCAACGACATCCCGTTTCCCTCGTCCATGATCCAGGCCCGCGCCATCCCGGGCGCCCCGAGCCAATACGTGCTGCTCGGCTGCCCCCACTATCCGCAGAACGCGCTTGGGACCATCATCCGAATCGACATGACCAAGCCCATCCGCACCGACGAGCCGATGACCTACATCACCCCCGAGGTCAAGGTGCTTGCCGAAGCCGGTTGGCATTTCAAGGACCCGAACTCCTCCCGCATGGTCGCAGACCGCGACGGGCGAGGCCCGCTCTTCCGCGACCCATACCCGATTGACCGCGACCATTTCCTCGTCGCCCACAAGCCTCGCGGGTTTGGCGCAGCCTACGCGCCGGCCGGCTACGGGCTCTACCTGCTCGACTCGACGGGCAGAGCCGTTCCCTTTTACCATGACCCGGCCATCTCCTCCTGGCAGCCGGTCCCCCTGAAGGCCCGCACCAGACCCCCCGTGCTGCCCGCTGCCGCCGATCCGCAACTCGCCGAGAAGAAGATGGCCAGGTGCATCGTGACCGACATCTATCACGGTCTGGAGAACGTCGAGCGCGGCACGATCAAGTACATCCGCATCCTCGAACAGATCCCGCGTCCGTGGAGCGCGCGGCGTTTCGGGCGCGGCAACGCAGACTCCTACGACCAGCAATATGCCGTGGTCTCGAAGGACACGGCGCTCGGCCTGAAGGTCCAGCACGGCGTCGTGCCGGTAGAGGCGGACGGCAGCGCCCATTTCCTCGTGCCGGCCAATGCCAACATCTTCTTCCAGGCACTGGACGAGAACTACCTGGCCGTGCAGACAGAGCGCACGTTCGTCAACTACATGGCCGGCGAGACCCGCTCCTGCGTCGGCTGCCACGAGACGCCCGACAACGGCACTCCGCCCAGTCCCGGCCGCCTGACTGCCCTGGCGCACGAGCCATCTGTTCCCGGCCCTCAGATCGGCGAGACGACAGGACGCCGGCCACTCCACTATCCCACAGACGTACAGCCCGTGCTGGACCGACATTGCGTCAAGTGCCATGGCGAGAAGCGGAAGGAGGGCGGCCTCGACCTCACCGGCCGCCTGACGACCTTCTTCTCAGCCTCATACGAGAACCTGATCGCCGAGCGGCGCGGCGGCCGCAAAGACCGCCGCCGACCCGGCCTCGTGCCCACCATCGGCGAGAACCACCCCAAGGTGGGCAACGTCCGTTACCTGCCCGCCAAGACCCTCGGCTCGCATAACAGCCTGCTCATCGCGATGCTCATGCCTGACGCCGTCCGACTGACCGGGCCCGCCGCGCGGCTGGAGCGGCTCGCGAAGCTCACCAAGACCCACAAGGACCTGCGCCTCAAGCCCGAGGAACTGCTCAAGCTGTCAAACTGGGTCGACACCAACGCACAGTACTACGGCTCCTACTACGGGCGGCGCAACCTGAGGGACAGGGGACACCCCAACTTCCGGCCCGTCCCCACCTGGGCCTCGGCCATCGGCATCCCCCCGCTGCCGGACAACGAACGATGAGATAACATGAGCCATCCGGGACTCATCAAGCAGGAACAGGTGTGATCCATGCAGCACAAGATGACTTCGGATGCCTTCCGACTCGTGCTAGTCGCCCTCGCCCTCGCGTCGTCTGCGGCGCCGCCGACTCGCGAGGCAGGCCACCAGGCCGAGCACATCATCCAGGCCGCTGGAGTCAAGGGCGGGCTGGTCGTCCACGTCGGCTGTGGTGACGGCAAGCTGGTCTGGCGATACCGGGCGGCTCCGGTAGACCGGCGGATCGTGGCCTACGGGCAAGTCGAATCGGTCTGGCCGGTACACGGCAGTGTCCTTGTGCTGGACGGCACGGTGTATGCCGTTGCCGGGAGAACAACACATATGGACGGACTGTACTTCTACGCGCCGGATGCCTTGGCGGGGCGGAAGCTCGTTGAGAAGCCGATCGCGAAAGCGTCCTTCCCCGATGTGCTGTCCAGTGACGGGGCCAACATCTTCATGCGGCAGATGCGATTGGACAAGCAAGGCGTCATCCGGCCGGAGAACGTGCCGCACCTGTTCAGTTCCGCTGGCTTCCTCGATGATACCTGGTGGCACAGGAAGAAGCCCGACCTCCCCACGCTGTGGAACGAGAAGATCGCGCTTCTGGCCCGAGGCATGGTCCTTGCCGGCAATGTCCTCTTCGTTGCCGGCCCTCCCGACCTGCTCGGGGTGGCTCCGGGGATGCTCCCCATCCCTACGCGCCTGCGTCGGCGGCCGCGCTGCGGCCGCAGCGTGAGGCACTGGAGGGAAGCAAGGGCTCGCTTCTGTGGGTCGTCTCCGCCGCCGACGGCAAGAAGTTGTCCGGGCGCAAACTGGATGGCCTGCCGGCATGGGATGGCTTGATCGCCGCTCGGGGCAGGCTGTACCTATCCACGACAGACGGCAGAGCGACGTGCTTTGCGGGAAGGGAGTGATGGGGGCCCTGCGCCCGGCCGCTCGCTTGACTCCCGATTGCCCGCCGCGCTATAAGGTTGCCCCAGGCTTCCTGGACACGGTGGTGAAGGACCTGCCATGCCGCAGAGACACGGAGTATCGCGCCGCGCGTTCCTCAGACGCAGTGCCGTTGCCGTCGCGGCGCCGCTGGTGGTGCCCGCCCGCGTGCTGGGCGCGGAGGGCAAGACGCCGCCGAGCGAGCAGATCGCGCTCGGCGTCATCGGCTACGGCGGCAGATGCAGCCGCGTGCTCGCCCACTTCATGCTGTTCGACGAGGTGCGCTGCATCGCCGTCAGCGACTGTAAGGCCAACCGGCGCCAGGCCTGCAAGGCCGCCGCCGACAAGAAGTACGGGAACCAGGACTGCAAGACCTACCCCGACTTCCGCGAGCTCCTCGCCCGGCCCGACATCGACGCCGTGCTCATCGCCACCGGCGACCGCTGGCACAGCCTCGCCTCCATCCACGCGGCCAAGGCGGGCAAGGATATCTACAGCGAGAAGCCCATCTCGCTGACCATCGAAGAGGGCAGGGCGATGGCCGACACGATGGCGCGCTTCGGCACCGTATACCAGGCCGGCCATCAGCGGCGGTCCGTCGATTCCTATCGCTTCCAGAACGAGGTCGTCCGCAGCGGGATGATCGGCAAGGTGCACACCGTCATCTGCCGCAACTGGGCGGGGCCGACCATCAAGGCCGAGGCGCCGCAGCCCGTGCCCAAGGGCTTCGACTACGACATGTGGCTCGGCCCGACGCCCTGGCACCCCTACACGAACGCGCGGGTGCGGGGCTGGAACTACTTCTGGGACACCGGCGCCGGCCCGCTCATCGGGATGGGCTGCCACTACACCGACATCGCGCAGTGGGGCCTCGACCGCGACGACACCGGCCCCGTTTCCTATGAGGGGACGGCGACGTGGGCCGCCGACGCCTTCTCCGAGACGCCCGTCACCGCCGAAATCGTCTGCACCTACGCTGACGGCGTCAAGATCCTGCTCCAGTCGCAGGGCGCCTTCAAGGACCGCTTCATCCGCTTCGTCGGCACCGAGGGCTGGGTGCAGCTCGACGACCAGACCAACGTGGTGACCGCCGAGCCCGCGTCCATCCTGCGCCATCGCAGCATCGCCACCCGGAGCTGGGCGCACACCGGCAACCACATCGGCAACCTGCTCGAGTGCATCCGCACCCGCCAGCCCACCGTCTGCCACCCCGAGAGCGCCCATCGCGCCACCACCATCTGCCACGCCGCCAACATCTGCCTCCGACTCGGCCGCAAGCTGGTGTGGGACCCCGCCGCCGAGCGCTTCGACGACCCCGAGGCCAACCAGATGATCTCGCGGGCCATGCGAGCCCCGTGGATGCTGTGATGCGGGATGCGTGATTCGTGATGCGTGAAACGTGAGTCTCGATGGAGCCGCGACGATGAGCCGCTTCCCGCTTTCCTGCTTCCTTCTTCTCTACGCAATCTGCGAAATCTGTGGACATGTCCTCAGCTCTGCGGACGCCGCGACGGTGGGGGACATCGACAAGGCGGTGGCGGCCATCGCCGACTACGCCGACGGCAAGCCGCGGCGGCCGCTCTTCGCGATCGAGGAGATCGTCCGCAAGACCGGGGGCCAGGCTGAACTACGGCGGCATCTCGAGGCGCGGCTCATCGAGCTGCTCAAGGGCGACGCGAGCCACGAGTGCAAGCTCTTCGTCTGCCAGCAGCTCTGGGTCGTCGGCTCCGACGCCAGCCTGCCGGCCCTCGAGCCGATGCTGCTGGACGAGAAGACGGCGCACATTGCCTGCTACGCCATCGGCCTGAGGCCGAGCGCGAAGGCGGATGCCGCGCTCCTCAACGCGCTGGGGAGGTCCAGCGGCAAGGCGCGCACGCAGATCATCATCCAGCTCGGGCAGCGGCGCGTGCGGGCGAGCGTGCCCGAGCTTGGACGCATTGCCACCCACGTGTCGCTCGCCGAGGTGGCCAATGCCGCCACGGCCGCTCTGGGCCAGATCGGCGACGAAGGGGCAGCGAGGGAGCTGGCCAAGGTGCGGGGACTCCGCCCGGACCTCGTGGCGAAGCAGGCGTCGCTCCAATGCGCCGAGCGCCTGGCCGCCGCGGGGAAGGCCGAGCCGGCCGTCGCCATCTTCGAAGTGCTCCACGGCGAGAAGGAGCCGAGGCTCATCCGCCGCGGCGCGCTCCTCGGGCTCATGCGCGTCGGAGGCGAGACGATGGTGCCGCTCGTGATCTCCGTGCTGCGGGGCGAGGACGCCATGATGCGGGCCACGGCCATCGCCGGCATCCGGGCGATGCGGGGCGCGGGCGTCGGCCAGCGGTTCGCCGCCGAGCTGCCGAAGCTGCCGCCGGCCGTGCAGGTGCTGCTCATCGGGGCGCTCGCCGGCAGGGGGGACGCCAGCGCCCGGGCGGCCATCGCGGCTGCCGCGAGCAGCCCGAGCGCGGAGGTGCGGACGGCGGCGCTCCAGGCTCTCGGCACCCTGGGCACGGCGGCGTCGGCCGGGGCGCTCGCCGACGCCGTGGTCGCGGGCCGCAGCGAGGGCGAGACGCAGGCGGCGCTCGTCAGCCTGCGCGGTCTGAAGGGGAAAGGCGTCGATGCCGCTATCGTCGAGAGGCTCGAGGCGGCGAAGCCCGAGGCGCGGGCACTGCTCGTCCAGGTGCTCGCCGACCGCAACGCCGTCAGCGCCGTACCCGCGTTGCTCGACCAGACGAGCGATGTGGTTGTCCGCAAGGCAGCATACCGCGCGCTCGGCCGGCTGGCCGGGCCGCAGGACGTGCCGGCGCTGGTCAAGCTCCTGGTCGGCCTCGAGGGTGACGAGGGCAGGAGAGACGCGGAGAAGGCCGTGGTGTTGGCGAGCCGCAGGATCGCCGACGAGGCAACTCGCGCCGACGCCGCGCTGGCCGCGCTCGGGGCGGCCAGGGAGGCGACGGCACGCTGCTCGCTGTTGCGGGTGCTCGGCGGCATCGCCAACGCCAGGGCCTTCGAGGCCCTTCGGGCCGCCGCAGCCGACGCTGATGCTGGTGTGCAGGACGCGGCCGTCCGCGCCCTCGCCGACTGGCCCGACGCGCGGGCGAAGGACGCATTGATAGGTATCGTGGGGAAGACCGAGAACCCCACCCATCGCGTCCTGGCCCTTCGCGGCTACGTCCGATTGCTCGGCGAGGCGGGTGGGATCCCGTCTCAGCAGACGCTGGACGCCTGCGCAGCGGCGCTGAAGCAGGCCCGCACCCCGCAGGAGAAGAAGCTCATCCTCGGCGCCATGGGGAAGGTGTCCCACCCCGCGGCGTTGGCCCTGGTCGAGCCGCTGCTGGCCGACCCCGCCGTGAGGGCGGAGGCTGAGCTTGCCTTGCTGGGCATCGCTCGTGCCGTCGCTGGCGCGCGGCCCGACGCGGCGGCAGCGGCATTGGCCAAGCTCGTGCGAAGCTCGAAGAACGCCGCCACCCGCAAGCAGGCTCGGCAGATCGTCCAGGCCACGAAGCAGATCGGCGAGTACGTCGTCGCCTGGCAGGTTTCTGGCCCCTACATCGAGGAGGGGAAGG
>CAZDNN010000142.1:0-12279 GCA_964506385.1 uncultured Planctomycetota bacterium | reverse complement strand
TCGGCCCGAATCCCTCGCACTCGTCTGCGAAGGACTTCTGCCACGGACTGTTAGGGCATCGACGGCAACACCTGGTGAGAAATCCGGGCTAGTCGGGCCGCTTGGCCATCTTGAGCAGGTTGCCGCGTGTGGGGTGGGGCCGGTGCTCGAAGTCGGTCATGTAGGCGGCAGCGGTGGGGAAGGCCGTGGCGTCCAGCGGCTGGCCGTGGTCGGCCACGCGGAGGGCCAGCTCGCGCTCGCGACACAGGAGGAGGACCTGAAACGTGGCGCTCGGGTCGCCCCCGTAGGCCCGCGTGCGGATGACGTCGCAGATCTCGCCGATGGCTCTCTCCAGCCCTTGGCGCTCGCCGTTTGAGAAGCCCTCCCACGCCGGCAGGCCGCCGACGAACTGGCGGAAGGCCCCCAGACACTGGGGGTCGCACGTCAGCGTCACCTCGATGGGCAGCCCATTGCGGGGGGTGGAGCCGGAGACCTCGCCCGTCTCGCCGACGCCGTACACCGCACTGCATCGCGGGCAGCGGTAGTGGCCGGCCTGGTCGAACTCCAGGGCGATGCCGCAGCCGATGCACTCGGCGCGGACCGGGAAGGCCCCTGCCGAGGCGCTCGTGGTGCGGGGGGACGGCTCCGGCGACGGGGCGCGGGTGGGTGCGGCTGTCGCGGCGCCCCCGGCCTTGAGGTACGCGCAGGCCTCATCGGCGGAGGGGAGAATCTCGAACAGTGCCCCCAGGCCGAGCATGTCGAGCACGAGTTCGACCTTGGGCTGCGGGCTGAAGAGCACGAGCTCGCCGCCTGCGTTGCGGAAGGCGTCGGCCTGGGTGACGAGGGCGCCGAGCGCCGTCGAGTTGGCGTAGCTCACGCCCTCCATGTCGAGCAGCAGCTTGACGTTGCCGGCCTCGCGGGCCGCGTCGAGTCGGCTGAGGAACTCGCCGAGGGTAGGCTGGTCGAGGACCCCCTGGAGGCGCAGGATGGCCGCGCCCTGCACTCCGCTCAGGGGCTCTTCACGTATCTCCAGGTTTGCCATAGAGTTAGCGTCTCCGTGGGTGGCTGTGGCAGACGCTGTGGCGCAGCGGGGCGCCGGTGCATCGGCATGGGTATAGTAGCCCGGAGCGCGCGCCAAGTCAAGCGACCGGCCGCCGTTGCCGGCCAGCCGCGGGGCCTCGGCGCCGGGGTCCGGGGTGCGGTGTGGAGTCGCGCGGGAATGGGGGCGATGGGGGCGAAGGATGCAAAAAACGCTTGACACGCTGAGGGAGATGTGTTAGGTTTCTCATGCAGGCCTGATTCTGCTATCCATCCATAGTCAGACGCAATCCCCTGGTTCGTTGCCGCGCTCTTCTCTGAGTCTTTGCCAGTCATCTGGGACGACGGTCGGAGCATTTCGCGGGCTGTCTCGCGGCTCGCGGCGGAATGAGGATGCCTTCCTGAGGCAGCCACCCGTATCGAGAGAGCCATCGCCAGGCACAAGACGGAGCCCATCGCAACGCGCTGGCCGGCCGGCGAGCAAGGGAGGGGGTTTCGCGGCTTTGGCGGCCCGCAGTCAGCACTTGCGTGCCCATGAGCCCCAACGGCGGCCATCCTCCAGTGATCGGCTTGCTCGGCGGCATCGCGGCGGGCAAGACGACCGTGGCCGAGATGCTCGCAGAGCTCGGCGCAACAGTCGTCTCCGCCGACGCCATCGCGCACGCCGTCCTCGACTGCCCGGAGACACGGGACCGCATTGTGGCTCGCTGGGGCGATGGGGTGCTGGCCACCCACGGCCGGATCGACCGCGAGCGGCTCGCTGCCTGCGTGTTCGGCGAGCCCCAGGAGCTTGCGGCACTCGAGGCGATCACCCACCCGGCCATCGTCGCCGCGCTGCGGCGGCAGATCGACCAGGCCCTCCGCTGCGAGGACACGGTGGCCGTGGTCGTGGATGCACCGCTGCTGCTTGAGGCCGACCTCGACGGCCTGTGCGACGTCCTTGTTCTAGTCGATTGCCCGCGCGAGGGGCGTCTGGCCAGGGCCGAGGCCCGGGGTTGGGACGCCGCCGAGCTCGACCGTCGTGAGGGCCATCAGCGGCCCATCGAACTCAAGCGCGAGCGCGCCGACATCATCATAGATGGCAACACGTCCCTCGAAACCACGTTCCGACAGGTGCAGCAACTATGGCGAAGAACTCTCGGGCTGTGAAAGAGAAAGGCAAAGCCAAGTCCAGGGCCAGAGCTAAGGCCAAGGCGAAGGCCAAGCCGCGATTCGGCAAGGGCATCCTGCCTGACGACCGGGCGCTAGACGAGGAGGCCCGCGCTCTCGAGGAGAATATGGAGAGCAACGGCGCTGCGACCGAGGAGCTGCGCATCTCCGACCTCAAGAAGATGCGCACCGCCGATCTCCACAAGATGGCCGAGGAGGAGGGCATCTCCGAGATCGCCGGCCTCACCAAGCAGGAGCTCATCTACAGGATCCTCGAAGCCCGTGTCCGCAGCAACGGCCTGATTCGCGGCGAGGGCGTCCTCGAGGTCCTCCCCGACGGCTTCGGCTTCCTCCGCAGCCCCGACTACAACTACCTGCCCTGCCCCGACGACATCTACATCTCCCCCTCCCAGATCCGACGGTTCGGAATGAAAACCGGCACCATCGTCGCCGGCCAGATCCGCCCGCCGAAGGAGAACGAGCGCTACTTCGCGCTTCTCCGGGTCGAGAGCATCAACTCCGAGCCGCCCGAGGTGCTCCAGGACCGCGTGCCCTTCGAGGACCTCACCCCGCTCCACCCCGACGAGCGACTCGTCCTGGAGACCGAGCCGGGCATCGTCGAGACCCGCATCGTCGATCTCGTGGCGCCCATCGGCAAGGGCCAGCGCGGCCTGATCATCTCCCCCCCCAAGGCCGGCAAGACCATTCTCCTCCAGAAGATCGCCAACGCCATCACCACCAACTACCCCGACATGTACCTCATGGTCCTCCTCATAGACGAGCGGCCCGAAGAGGTGACCGACATGCAGCGGTCGGTGGACGCCGAGGTCGTCTCGTCGACCTTCGACGAGCCCGCCGCCCGCCACATCCAGGTCGCCGAGATGGTCATCGAGAAGGCCAAGCGCATGGTCGAGTACGGCAAAGACGTTGCGATCCTGCTCGACTCGATCACCCGCCTCGGCCGCGCCTACAACACCGAGTGCCCCCACAGCGGCAAGATCCTCACGGGCGGCGTGGACGCCGCGGCGCTCCAGAAGCCCAAGCGCTTCTTCGGCGCCGCACGCAACATCGAGGAGGGCGGCTCCCTGACCATCCTCGCCACAGGCCTCATCGAGACCGGCTCGCGCATGGACGAGGTCATCTTCGAGGAGTTCAAGGGCACCGGCAACATGGAGCTCGTCCTCGACCGACGCCTCGAAGAGCGCCGCATCTTCCCCGCCATCGACGTCAACCGCTCGGGCACCCGCAAGGAGGAGCTGCTCCTGCCGCCCGATGACCTCATGCGCGTGTGGGTCCTCCGCAAGGTGCTCAGCGAGATGAACGCCACCGAGGCCATGGAGCTTCTCATCGAGCGCATCAGGCGCTCGAAGACCAACGAGGAGTTCCTCGACAGCCTAGCCGACTCCGGCTGATCGCCATCGCGGCAAGCCACGGGCCACGAGGCGCGCGCTTCGCGAGGCGCGGCGTGCGGCTCTCAGGCCGGTGGCTTGCGGCGCGTAGCCCAAAGGAACCGCACCGATGCCACTGTGGGGCCGCAGAAAGAAGGCCAAGGGCGACACGCCCCCCCCACCCGACCTCCGGCCGCCCGCCGACGCTCCCGACGAGCCGGCCGATGCGCCGCCGGAGAAGCGCGGCCTCTTCTGGCGCATGGCCGCCTCACTCGGCAGAGTCAAGGAGGGCCTGGCCAAGACCCGCACCACCCTGGCGGCCGGCTTCCGCCGCGTCTTCGACTTCCGCGGCAAGATCACCGACGAGCAGCTCGAAACCCTCGAAGAGCTCATGATCACCGCCGACATGGGCGTGGATACCGTCACCCACCTCCTCGACCGCGTGCGCGAGGCCTGGAAGGCCCGCGAGATCGAGACCACCGACGACCTCCAGCAGTTCCTCAAAGCCGAGCTCAAGGCCCTCCTCGCCCAGGACGAGGTCGTCATCCAGCACGCCGAGACACCGCCCACCGTCATTCTCGTCGCCGGGGTCAATGGCTCCGGCAAGACCACCTCCATCGCCAAGCTCGCCCAGCACTTCAAAGACCAGGGTGGCAAGGTCCTGCTGTGCGCCAGCGACACCTTCCGTGCCGCCGCGGTGGAGCAGCTCACCGTGTGGGCCGAGCGAATCGGCGTGGGCATCGTCCGCCACCAGCGCGGCGCCGACCCCGGAGCCGTGGCTTACGACGCCTGCGAGGCCGCGGTGGCGCGGGGGGTGGACGTCCTGATCGTCGACACCGCCGGCCGCCTGCACACCGAGCGCAACCTGATGCGCGAGCTCGAGAAGATCCAGCGGGTCGTCGCCAAGAAGATCCCCGGCGCGCCCCACGAGGTGCTCCTCGTGCTCGACGCGACCACGGGGCAGAACGCCATCGCCCAAGCCGAGCAGTTCCGCCAGGCAATCGACGTCAGCGGCATCTTCCTGGCCAAGCTCGACGGCACGGCGAAGGGCGGGATCGTCGTGGCCATCAAGCACAAGCTCGGCATTCCAGTGAAGTTCGTCGGCCTCGGGGAGACCGCCGCCGACATCCAGCCCTTCGACCCCGACACCTTCGTCGAGGCCCTCTTCGCCTAGCGCCTGTCCCAGGAGAGTCCTCCGCATGGCCCACGATGCCGCCGACCCTGCCGCCCCCATCGGCCAGTTCCTGTGCGAGAGCGCCTCGCTGACGGCGGAGCAGCTCGCCGAGGCACTCGCCGAGCAGGCCAGCCTCGCCGACCAGGGCGCGGCCGTGCCGCTCGGCGAGATATGCGCCCGGCGCGGCTGGTGCTCGGCGGGCGACGTCGCCGCCGCGCTCCAGGCCCAGCAGGACGCCGTGTTCCGCGACACCACCCTCGGGCATCTGCTCGTGGCCCGCGGCGACCTGTCGCTCGCGCAGCTCGACGAAGCGCTCGCCGCCCAGGCCGAGCTGCGGCTCCCCCTCGGCGAGATCCTCGTGGCCAGGGGCGCCTGCACGCCCGAGCAGGTGCAGGCCGCCATCGGCCTCCAGGCCCTGCGCCGCACCGCCGCCGTCCGCAATCTCACGGCCTGCGCCTTCGGCGTGTTCAACGTCACCGAGATCCTCGTCAACCAGGAGCTCGATGCCATCCGCCGCGAGGAGGGCGCCTGCCCCTGCGACGAGTGCAGGGCCAACGCCCTCGCCCTCGCGCTCGACAGCCTGCCGGCGCGCTACGTGAGCGACCAGCACGCGCTGATGCGCTACGCCGAGCGCTTCCGCGCCGAGTCCATCGACCTCATTCGCGAGCGCATCCGTCTCGCCGTCCGCCGCGTCGCCGACCGGCCCAAGAGCGCCCACCACGGCAGCACCACGTGAGGCCCCACCCCGCCCCCTCGCGATGTGCGGCGGCCCCCACCCCTACTCCCTGCACGCCCCGCAGCCGAGCGCCCGCGCGCCGCCCGACGGTTGCTTGACAGCCCGGCCGGGCAGTGGCACAATACGGCGGAGAGGCCCCCAGAGCCGGCGGGAGCGCGATGCCGAAGCTGATTCGCCGCGACACCGAGGAGGCATTCGACCTGGCCGAGGGCCAGACCGTCATTGGCCGCTCCTCGCACAGCGACATCCAGGTGCTCGGAAAGCAGATCTCCCGGACCCACTGCAAGATCGAGGGGCCGGCCGGCGGCTGGACCCTGACCGACTGCGGCAGCAAGCTGGGCACCTTCGTCAACGGCAAGCGGGTCCAGCAGCACCGCCTCGAGCAGGATGACGAGATCAAGGTCGGCCCGGCGCTCCTCGTCTTCGACGACACGCCAGCGGCCGCGGCGAGCGAGCCGGAGGCCCGGCCGCGGCGCTCGGCGCTGCGGCTGGTGCCCGCGGCGATCGCCGCGGCGGTCGGGGTGGGGGCCGTCGCAGCGCTTGTCGCCCTGGTCGTGACGACGCGGCGCACCCCGGCCCGCGTGGTCCGGGACGCGGCGGAGCGCCTGCGCCGCCGCGACGCGAAGGGCCTGTGGGCGCTGCTCTCGAGGGAGCGCCAGCAGCAGATCACCTTCGAGGAGTTCGCCGAGCAGGTCGCCCTGGTGAAGCCGGCGGTGCTGGACGCACTGCGCACCCTCGAGGTGGCCGGCGAGCGGCGGGCAGACGTGGGAGTGGTGGTGCCGGTGGCGGTCGAGCTGGATGGTACGCGCATCGCCGACGAGGTCGTCCTCTACCGGGAGGACGGGGACTGGCGGATCCACACCGTGCCGCTCGGTCGCATCAAGGACCTGACGCCGTAGCTGGTGGGGCCATGGCGAAGCTGATCCGCCGTGACACGGGCGAGGAGTTCGAGCTGTCCGACGGCGTGACGCGCATCGGGCGGCTGTCGGCGAACGAGATCCAGATCTTCGAGCCGCAGGTCTCGCGGTCCCACTGCCACATCGAGGGGCCTGAGGGCGGCTGGGTCGTGATCGACCACGGCTCGGACCTCGGCACGTTCGTCAACGGCCATCGCGTGCGCCTTCGCGGGCTGTATTCGGGCGACGAGCTGAAGATCGGCGGCGCCGTCCTCGTCTTCCACGACGAGCCGGGCACCCAGATCACCGAGGGCGGTGTCAAGCTGCGCCCTCTGACCGAGGCGTCGGTGGACGAGCTGATCCCCCCTGAGATCTTCGTCCCGCCGCCGCGGCCTGTGCCGAAGCGCACCGTCTACGGCCTGATCGCCCTGGGCCTCGCCGCCGTGCTGGCCGTCGTGGCGCTGGTCGCCACGGCCGTGCGGGAGACACCGCGGAAAGTGGTCCTCCGCGCCGGCCGCCTGCTCAGCCAGCGCGACGCCGATGCCTTGTGGGAGCTCGTCGCCGCCGACCGGCGCAAGGAGACGAGCATCGAGGCGTTCCGCCGCCGGGTCGCTGGCCTGCCGCACGCCGTGGTCCTGGCGGCCCGCGAGGCCGACGTGCGCGAGCATCGCCGCATCCGCGGCGGGGTGGCCGTGCCCGTCGCGGTCGAGGTCGATGGCCGGCGCGTCGCCGACGAGGTGCTGCTGCGGCGCGAGGACGGGCGCTGGCGCATCCACGACGTCCCTGTCGCGCGCCTGTCCGAGTTGCTGCCGCCGGCCGCCGGCGCGGCGAGCAAGCCAGGCCCCTGAGCCAGAGGCCGCACATGAGATCCGCCACCGTTGCGTTCGCGTGCCTCTCCCTCCTGGCGGCCCTCGCGGGCGCCGGCGAGCCCGCGCCGGCACCGGCCGGCCCGATTCCTGCCCCCCTCCGCTACCTGCGCGAGCGGGCGCTCGACCTGCTCGACGCCGTCGAGCTGAACGTCGGGGCCGGGCGCGGCGCCAAGCTGAGCGTGCAGTACGGCCTCCAGTTCTTCGGCGCCGGCTCCGTCCGCTCCCATCGGGTCGGGAACATCGATCGCCGCGTCGGCCGCTGGCGGGAGCTGGACACCGAGCTGGGCCTCCTGCCGCTGAGCCTGCTCGCCTGGCCGGTCCACTACGCCGCCAAGGCCGCCGGCCGCCGCCAGCTCGCCTCCGATGCCGCCTTCGTCGCCAAGGACGCCAGCGACGGCTTCGAGCACCTCGACCGCAAGGAGCTCAACGGCGACCCGGTGTTCCTCCTCAAGGACACCGTGACAGGCCCCGTCCACACCCGCTGGGGCGACAGCTTCCCCATCGGCTTCGAGGTCCACGCCCTCGTCGGGGTCCGCGCGAGGGTCCGGCCGCTCCAGCTCGCCGACTTCCTGGTCGGCTTCGTCGGCGTCGAGCTGGACCCCTGGCTGGCCACCAACCCCGCGAGGTAGCGCGGCGGCGAGGCACTTCTGAGGAGATGATGGTGGCGGTGGTGGCAGGCATCGACGAGGCGGGCTACGGCCCCCGGCTAGGGCCGCTGCTCGTGACCGCCGCGGCCTTCGAGGTTCCCGACGACTGCGCCGACGCCTGCCTCTGGGAGCGGCTGGCCGCCGTCGTCGCGAGGAAGGCGGGCGACCCCGAGCGGGTGGCGGTGGACGACAGCAAGCGGCTCTTCAACCAGTCCATCGGCCCGCGTCACATCGAGCGCACGGCCCTCGCCTTCGCCGCCGCTGCGGGGCTCGAGCCGGCGACCTTCCGCGAGCTGCTTGCCGCCGTCGCCGAGACCAGCGACGAGCCCGACGCCTATCCCTGGTACGCCGGCGCCGACTTCCCCGTGCCGCTCGCCGCCGCGCCCGGCCAGCTCGCGGCCGACGCCCGACGCCTCCGCGAGGCCGACGGCGCACGCTTCCTCGAAGTCCGCGCCCATCCCGTCCTCGTCGGCGAGTACAACCGCCTGGTGGACAGCGTGGGCACCAAGTCCGCCACGCTCTTCAGCAAGACCGCCCTCCTGCTCGCCCGCCTCTGGGAGCGCTACGGCCAGCAGGGCCTCGTGGTCCACGTGGACAAGCACGGCGGCCGCGACCGCTACGGCCTGCTCCTCCACCAGACCTTCTTCGGCTGCTGGATCAAGGTGCTCTGCGAGGGCCGCGGCGAGTCGGTCTACGAGGTCACCGGCGGCACGCGCCGCATGCGGATCGGCTTCTATCGCGAAGGCGACAGCCGGCATCTGCCCATCGCGCTGGCCTCCATTTACAGCAAGTACCTTCGCGAGCTCTTCATGCGCGGCTTCAACGCCTGGTGGACCGCCCAGGTCCCCGGCCTCAGGCCCACGGCCGGCTACGCCGCCGACGCCAACCGCTTCCTTCGCGACATCGCCGCCGCCCGCCAGAGCCTCGGCGTTGACGACCGCCTCCTCATCCGCATCGCGTGAGCCGTCACGGCGTTGATCTCCCGCCGCGCGGACGCTAGAATACTCGCCCATCGCGCTCCCTGGAGACACGGCGTGAGCGGACCGTTCGAGACCTGCCAGCAGGCGCTGGACTACCTGTACCACTTCACCGACTACGAGCGGATGGTGAAGCCGAGGGCGGCGGCGACGTCGATCTTCGGGCTCGGCCGCATGAACCAGCTCCTCGATTATCTCGAGCACCCCGAGTTGCGGCTGCGGGTCGTCCACGTCGCGGGGACGAAGGGGAAGGGCTCGACGGCGGCGATGACGGCGGCGATCCTCCAGCGGGCGGGCGCCAGGGTTGGCCTCTACACCTCGCCCCACGTCCTGTCGGTCCGCGAGCGGATCATGGTGGACGGCGCGTGGATCGCCGAGGAGCGGCTCGTCGCCCATGTGAACCGCATGCGCGAATACCTCGATGAGAGCCTGAGGACCCACGAGAAGTACACGCCGACCTTCTTCGAGATCTTCACGGCCGCGGCCTTCCTCGACTTTGTGGCCGAGGGGGTGGACTACGCGGTGCTGGAGGTCGGCCTCGGCGGGCGGCTCGACGCGACGAACGTCGTGCGGCCCGTGGTCTGCGGGATCACCCACATCAGCTTCGACCACACCGACAAGCTGGGCGACACCCTGGCGCTCATCGCGGGGGAGAAGGCGGGCATTCTGAAGGCAGGGGTGCCCGTGGTGGTGGCGCCGCAGGAGCCCGCGGCGCTGGGCGCGATCCAGGCGCGGGCCGAGGCGCTCGGCGCCCCAGTGCGCCTGGTGGGCCGCGACATCGCGCTGGTGGACGAGGGCGGGGAGTTCGCCGTTCACACGCCACGGAAGCGCTACAAGCGTCTGCGGGTGCCGCTGGCGGGCCGCCACCAGCGGATCAACGCCGCGACGGCCGTGGGCCTTGCGGAAGAGGCGACGGCGAGCCGGGGGATCCGCCTGACGCCGGCCCTCGTGCGCGAGGGGCTGGCCGGCCTGCGCTGGCGCGCGCGGATCGAGACCGTCGCCGAGCGGCCCCGCATCGTGGTGGACGCGGCGCACAACCTGGCGTCCATCCGCGCGCTCCTCGCCACCCTCGACGCGGAGTTCGCCTTCCAGCGCCTCGTCTTCGTCGTCGGCATCTCGGGCGACAAGGACGTGGACGGCATTCTCCGCGCGCTGATCCCCCGCGCCGCGCTGATCGTCGTGACCGCGAGCCACAGCCCGCGCGCCTGTCCGCCGGAGGAACTGCTCGCGCGTGCCCGTGCGCTCGGCGCGGCAGAAGCCGTCGCCTGCGCCGCGCCGGCCGATGCCGTGGCCCTCGCCCGCGAGCGCGCGGCGCCGGACGATCTGGTCTGCGTCACAGGCTCGTTCTACCTCGCCGGCGAGGTGCTCGAAGCGCTGGAGGAGAATGCGTGAGGCCTGGCCGTGAGAAAAGACACCCGGAGTCTTTTTCGCGCAGCTTGCAAATCTCGGTGGAGTCAGTATGATCGTGTGTAAAGAGCAGAGGGAGCGAGCCCCGGGGCGATGATAGGACGGTTAGGCCGCGCGCCCTGACGACCCTGGAAGGAGACCTGGATGCGCACGACGCGCAAGGCGATTCGCCGAGCCATCGGCTTCACCCTCATTGAGCTGCTGGTGGTCATCGCCGTGATCATCCTGCTCATGGCCATCCTGGTCCCCGTGCTCCAGCGCGCGGCCGGCCAGGCACGCGAGACCCAATGCCTCGCCAACGTCAAGCAGATGATCGCCGCCTTCACCGCCTACCATGGCAACTACAAGGGCTTCCTCCCCTCGCCTGCCCACCGCGACGAGATCTCAGACCTCAACGACCCGCAGTACTGGGACGGCGACCCCAACTTCACCGACGAGACCAACCCCACCGACAATCCGCCTTACACCTGGAAGGGCAAGATCATCAGCTACATCGGGACCTCCAACGAGGAGAACCCCGATCAGAAGTACGGCATCTTCAAGTGCCCCGCCGTCCGTCTCTTCAAGCGCCACAAGAGCTTCTACGGCATCAACGCCTACCTCGGGATGCACGTCCCCGAGAAGCTCCGGGACTCCGACGGCTACTACAAGATGATTCACGCCGAGGACATCGAGCAGCACTCGAAGACCTACCTGATTGGCGAGAACAACACCGGCCACTGGGCTGTGAAGCCTAGCAAGCACCCGCGCGAGGCCAGCGACTTCACCGCGGCCAGCGACGACGCGAAGTGCTTCGCCCGCCATTTCAAGCGCGGCTCCTGGGCATTTCTCGACGGCCACACCGAGCGTGCGACGATCACGGACAACGAGAAGAACCACTGCTGGATGTGGGTCGCCAACAAGACCGAGCATCGCGAGCAGTACGGCAGCGGTAACTAGCCCTGGCGACACATGGATGGCCTGACGTGCGACCTGTGCGGCAAGGCGCTCCTCGTGGACGAGCCCGTCCGCTACGAGGCCCGCATCCAGGTCGCTGCTGCCTATGACCCCCTCGAGCTGACCGCCGACGACCTGCGCCGCGACCACCGCGCCGAGATCCGCGCCCTCATCGCCCGCATGGCCGACATGGACCCCCAGGAGCTCGAGGACGCCATCCACAAGGAATTCCGCTTCGACCTGTGCATGGCCTGCCAGCGGCGCTACATCCGTGACCCTCTGGGGCGCGGCGACGCGGAGGGCGAGTGATGGCCGCGGCAGGCGCTGAGAGCCGACGGGAGCGATGGCGATGGACCGCAAGGAGCTGATCGTCATCCTCGTGCTGTTCGCGCTCGTCGCCATCACCGCGACGGCGCGCCTGTCGGGCATCACCCCTGCGCTGTTCGGCCCCCGGCCAGCCTCTACGCTGCTCCGTGGGAAGATGCCCCAGGGGGTGCGGGAGCGCGGGGAGGGCCTCGGGCGGCTCATCTGGCCACCCCAGCGCCAGCGGTACCTGCCCCGCGGCACCGAGGCCGGCACGCTGTTCGACGCCGGCGAGCGCCTGTTCACCGAGGGCCTCTACGACGCGGCCATGGCGGCTTACCGCCGCTTCGGCGAGCGCTTCGCCGACCAGCGCGCTGCCGAGGTGGCCAGCTTCCGCATCGGCCAGTGCCTCACCCTCTCCGGCCGCCACGCCGCCGCCGCCGACCACTACGATGCCTTCCTGCGCGCCTACCCCGACGCGGCGCTCCGCCCCGTCGCCCTGCTGTGGAGCGGCATTCACCACGCCCACCTCGGCCAGCTCGACACGGCGAGGGCCCGCCTGCGCGAAGTCATCGAGCGCCATGCCAACACCCCCTTCGCCGAGGGCGCGCGCGAGCGTCTCGCCGCTCTCGATGGCGAGACATCCCCCGCCCCCGCAGCACCGTCAACCAGTGGACCCGAGCCGTAAGGCCCAGGGGGTAACTATTCAGCCGCCTGAAGTGCCTCCGAGCCGCCGCAGGCGATTGGCACGCTTCTTGACACGTCCGAGAGGTGAGGGCG
>CAZDNN010000141.1:10608-12503 GCA_964506385.1 uncultured Planctomycetota bacterium | reverse complement strand
AAGGGCGTACTAACCTGCGGCATTGGTGGGGCGGTTAGTCCGCCCTTTCAGGGCTGAGGAGGGCCCGCGTCCGTTACCCAGGGCTTCGCCCTGGGCTGTCATAGTACGCCCCTTTGGGGCTGAAGACGCGGTCCGCAGAGACGGTGCGGTTGCGGGCCAGTGCGTACCCTCTTCCGCTGGCAGCCTACCAGGGCACCACTTGGCTGAAGTGTCGCTCGCGCGGTGAGGGCGGTCAGGCGATCTCGGCGTGGGCCAGGATGTCGTCGATGGTGTCGGTCCAGCCGAGGGGCATGATGTGGGCGCCCTGGCAGCAGTGCTTCATCTCGCGGATCAGGCGGCCGGCGATCTCGGCGCCCTTCTTCTTCTGGTCCTTGAGCTTCTTGTACTTCGCGATCTCTTTGATCAGGTGGTCGGGCACGAAGACGCCGGCGACAAAGTTGTTCATGAATCGCGCCATGCCCGCTGACTTGAGGACGACGATGCCTGCGAGGACTGGGACGCGGAACTGCTCGGCCTGGCGCATGAAGTCTTCCATCTGTTTCGGGTCGTAGACGGCCTGGGTCTGGAAGAAGCGGGCGCCGGCGTCGATCTTCTTCTCCATCTTCAGGAGCTGCGGCTCCACGGGGTCGAGGCCCGGCGACACGCAGGCCCCAGGGAAGAAGGTCGGGGTGCCCTCGAGGTCGTTCCCCGCCAGGTCCTTGCCGTCCATCAGCATTGTGATGGTCTGGAGGAGGGAGACGGAGTCGAGGTCGAAGACGCCCATGGCGTCTGGATGGTCGCCGAGTGCCTGATGGTCGCCGGTGAGGGCGAGGACGTTCTCGATGCCGACCCATGCGGCGCTGATGAGCTCGGTCTGGAGTGCGAGGCGATTGCGGTCTCGGCAGGTGATCTGGAAGATGGGCTCGATGCCCTCGCGGATGAGATGCTCGGAGACGATGAGCGAGCCGAGGCGCATGACGGCGCTCTGGATGTCGGTGACGTTGACCGCCACGACCTTGCCGCGCAGGTGCTCGATCTCCTCGGCCATCTCGTGGGTGTCGATGCCCTTGGGCGGGCCGATCTCGCCGGTGACCGTGAACTCGCCGGCCTCGAGCTTCTCCTTGAGGAGGCTCATGGGGTCTCTCCTATCGGGTTAGTCCTCGACCTCGAGCGCCCAGCGGATGCTGCCCCGCTGCTTGAGGGGGATGTCCATCTTGCGGAAGTCGCGGATGTGAGGGAGCTTCTTGAGCTGGTCCAGGCGGCCCTGCTCCTTGAGCCGATCGTAGATGCGGTACCAGCCGCAGGGACGCTCGGGCTCGACCTCGCAGAAGCCCTTGTGCGAGCCGCCGCACGGCCCGTTGAGCATGCTCTTGGCGCAGGTCGTGATGGGGCAGATGCCGCCCGTCAGGCTCAGCACGCACTCACCGCACTGCCCGCAGCGCTCCTCCGACGGCCACAAGCCCTGATGCCCGGACGACGAGATCGTGTTGAGCGCAGGGTGGCACGGCAGATCCACCATCGCGGCGGTGGCCTGGACGCCGACGCCGCAGGAGACGACGAGGATGGCGTCGGCCTGCTTGAGGGCCGCGAGCTTGCGCTTGAGCTTGAGCGCGACGAGCGCCTTGTTGCACAGGAAGTCGATCATGCACGTGCCGACCACCTGCTTGCCCTCGCCTTCGAGCGAGGCGCCGAGCGCGGCGACCTTCTCGGGGCCCCCCGTCTCCCAGCCCATGGGGCAGCCCTGGCAGCCGACGATGAAGATCGCGTCCTGCCCGGCCATCCTGTCCAGCACCTCGGCCAGTGGCTTCTCTTCCGTGACCAGCATCGGAGGATCTCCTATAGAGACGACGGCACCGTGGAGGAGTGGATGGATGGAGGAATGGATGGGTGGGTGGATGTCAGATGCCAGATTCCAG
>CAZDNN010000141.1:0-10508 GCA_964506385.1 uncultured Planctomycetota bacterium | reverse complement strand
CAGATTCCAGACGCCAGATGCTCAGCGGCAGGCCGATGGCCCCGCCCACGGTCATCGAGCATCCAGCATCCGGTATGCAGCATCCTCTGGCCGATCATCCAACCATCCATTGCCCGATCATCCAACCATCCATTCTTCCAGTCTTCCACCTCAGTCCAGCAGCTTGGCGACCTCGGCGCGCACGGCGTCGATGATCGCTGGCAGCTTGCGCTCGAGGGGTGGCGACAGCGCGTCGCCGACCCGAATGTCCTGCGGCTCGATGCCCAGGACGATGATCTTGCCAAACCGCGCACCCCCGAGCTCCGCCGCGGCGAACATCTGGGGCAGCGACCGCTCGTGGAGCGACACGCCCTGCGCCGAGGCCAGCTCATCCAGCCCGACGCGGTAGACCGCGCCCGGCGCCCCGCCGCCCTCCGCTGCGTCCACGGCGACCACGTCGGCGCCGTCGGGCACCAGGTCGAGCGCGTCGGCGAGCGCCGTGCCGGCCTCAATGAACGCGACCCGGGGGTCGCACCACTCCTCGCGCAGGCGCCGCAGCACGTGCACGCCCACGCCGTCGTCGGCCATCACCTCATTGCCGACGCCGAGCACAACCGCCTGCACCCCGGCGTCAGACAATGCGATACTCTCCGAGCGAGCGCCCCTTGGGCGTCGCCACGTGCACCGCGCACGCCAGGCACGGGTCGAAGGAGCGGATGATCCGCACCACCTCGAACGGGTTCTCCGGGTCGCGGATCGGGGTGCCGATGAGCGACTGCTCGATGGGGCCGGGGCGGTTCTTGTCGTCCTGCGGCGACGCGTTCCAGGTCGTCGGCACCACGAGCTGGTAGTTGTGGATCTTGTGGTCGCGGACCTGGATCCAGTGGCCGACGGCGCCGCGCGGGGCATCCACCAGGCCGCAGCCATCGCCGGTCTCGGGGACGGCCCACTCGGCGCAGCACGGCTCGCCGGGGGTGAGTTGGCCGAGCCAGGTGACCATCTCGTCGGCGATGATCTTGCCGTGCAGGGCGCGGGCGAGGTGGCGGCCCATGACCGAGTGAAGGGCCGTGGGCTCGGCGCCGAGCTGGCCGAGGGCGGAGTCCACCAGGGCCGTCACGGTCTCGTGGCCGAGGTGGTAGTTGACCAGGATGTTGGCCAGGGGGCCGACCTCGACGACGGTGTCGGCGTAGCGGGGGCTCTTGATCCAGCTATAGGCGCCGTCCTTTGCGGGCGCAGGCACGGTGGTCTGGTGCATGGGGAAGACGGGGCCGTCGCCCTCGAAGCGCGAGTGGGTCACGGCCTCGGTGATCTGCGCCACGTCGAGGCCCGCCACCTCGCCGTCGATGAGCACGCCCGGCTTGAGGAAGCGGTCGCGGCCGCGCAGCGGGGCAATGCTCGCCGCCTGGTCGAAGTTGCCGTAGGTCAGGTAGCACCGCGAGCCGCCGCCGAAGGCGCAGTGGTCGGGATACGCGCCGGCTACGGCGAGGACGTCGGGGACCCAGCACTGGCCGATGAAGTCGCGAATCTGCTGAAGACGGCCCAGGAACGCCGCGATGCGGCTGGTGCTCGGCCCGGCGCTCACGCCGCCGGGGATGATTCCGCAACTGTGTGGCATCTTGCCGCCGAAGACGGCGAGCATCTCGTGGGTCATCCGGCGGATGCGGAGGGCCTCCGCGTAGTGTGCGGTGGCCGCGACGTTGACCTCCTTGGGCAGGCGGTAGTCGCCCTCGTAGCGCGGGAGGAAGGGGGCGAGCTTGCCGCGGGCGATGAAGTCGCGGATGGCATTGAGGTCCGCGTTGTCGCCCGCGTAGTCGGCCGCGGCCGCCACGTCCACGTAGTCGATGGCCGCGAGATGGTAGAAGTGGAGGATGTGGCTCTGGAGGATGTTGGCGCCGAGGATGAGGTTGCGGATGATGCGGCCGTTGTCGGGGATCTGGTCGGCGATGCCGAAGGCCGCGTCGAGGGCGAGAGACGAGGCCGAGGCGTGCGCCGTGGGGCACACCCCGCAGACCCGCTGGGTCATGCGCTGCGCGTCTACGGGATGGCGGCCGCGGAGGAAGACCTCGAAGCCGCGGAACATCGTGCCAGCGCTCTTCGCCTCCTTGACCTCGCCGCCGTCCACCACCACCTCCACCCGCAGGTGGCCTTCGATGCGGTTGACGGGGTCGATGACGATGGTAGCCATGCTCGCGGGCTCCTTCCAGGGGGAGTTACTTCGTCCTGAGGGCCAGTCGCTCGAGCCCTTGCTCGTCGATCTTCTCATACATCGCGCCCAGGTCGTCCGGGAAGCTCGGCTCGACGCAGCCGATGCACGGGGCATTCGCCCCCACGCACCAGCTCACCCCGCTGTTCCACATCCGCACGGGGCAGTCGGCGTAGGTGACCGGCCCCTTGCAGCCGAGCAGGTACATGCAGCCCTCGTCGCCGTGCTTGTGGGCGAACTTCCCTGCGTCGAAGTCCGGCCGCCGGGGGCACTGCTCGTGGATCGTCCTGCCGTAGAACTCCAGCGGCCGGCCCGCGTCGTCCAGGGCGTCCGCGCCGGGGAGGCCGTTGAGCAGCACGCCGGCGACGGTATGGATGAACCAGTCGGGGTGGGGCGGGCAGCCGGGGATGTTGATCAATGGGGTGTCGATGCCCCGGCTGGCGAGCACGTCGCCCACGGAGCTCGCGCCCGTCGCGTTGTTCGCCGAGGCAGGGATGCCGCCGAACGAGGAGCAGGTGCCGAGCGCGATGACGGCCAGCGCGCGGCTGGCCATCTCGCAGGTCTTCTCCAGCAACCCGAGCTCGACGCCGCCCGCCTCGCCGACGCTGCAATAGACCTCGTTGTGCTCGACGGTCGGGATGGTGCCCTCGACGATCAGCACGAAGCCCTCGGACACCTCCGGCCCCTCGAGGACGCTCAGGGCCACTTCCCCGGAGCCCGCCATGATGGTGGGCTGGAAGAGCAGGCTCACGTGGCTGCCGGGGACCACCTGGTCGATGAGCAGCTCTCGGACCGTGGGGCTCGCGCCGTTGAGAATGGACACGGCGCAGCCAGAGCAAGCTCCGCCCTGGAGCCAGACTGCGGGGAACTCCTTGACGTCGGCCATGCTGGGTCCTCCTAGAGACTTCAAGCGCCACACGCGCGCATCCCGCGCGCAGGGTGGGCCGAGGGAAACTCGCACTGGGCACATCCTATGGGATCGACCGGCTCTGCGACCGATCCCGCAAGCCCTGCTTGACGTGGCCAAGGCACTCTCGCGGCCCTTCACAGGAGACGAACAAACCCAACGGAGTTGGCCTTGTTCTCCAGTGTGCCCAGCGCGAGTTCCCCCCTTGTCGGCGCCAAGCACCATTTTTCACAAAGCGCAGTCACGATCAGTGCTGATTATACTCTTCGTACTCTACGGGTCAAACGGGAATGGCCGATTCCCAGATCGCCGCCTGACCTCCCGCCGCATTGCTCTATCACATTGCAGCGCCTGCACTTGTGGTGTGGGGCAACGCGGGCCTCATCGCAGGAGAAGGCAGATTGCGGACAAGAAATCGCGAATCTGCTATCCGCGCTCCCAGCGGCTGCCCGGGTAGAAATGGCAGCGGACGCTCTCGGCGTCCAGCCTGTCCCAGAGCATGACCCCGTGTGTCATCGTCGCCGGCGTCCTCCGGTCCGGGCAGTGCATCGCAGGCCGAGTCACCGCGCCAAGCTGAGACCACTTGCCCGGCGAGCAGGGGGCGGTTAGAATGGCTGCGGGTCCACCCGCTCAGACATGGAGGACTGGAGATGAACAAGGTCACGGTTCGGGTCATCGGCCTCGCGGTCGCTGTGGCCATCGTCGTTGTGCTCGTGCTGTTCGCCAAGCGGAAGGACACGCACGAGCTGCGCTTCGCGCTCGTGCCGAAGTCAGTGGGCCATCCCTACTGGGAGGGCGTGCGCGAAGGGATGGAGCAAGCCGCGCGCGAGCAGGGGGTCGAGGCGAAGTTCCAGGGGCCGCCGGAGGCAAGCGTCGAGGAGCAGCTTAAGATCATCGAGGACCTCATCACCCAGGGCTACGACGGCATCGGCATCTCGCCCAACGACGCGAAGGCTGCCGAGGAGATCATCGCCCGAGCCATGGAGAAAGGCATAGCCGTCGTCACCTTCGACTCGGACTCCCCAGGCAGCAAGCGCCTGCTCTACATCGGCACGGACAACCGCGAGGCGGGACGCCTCGCCGGCCGCCTGATGATCGAGCTGCTCGGCGCCAAGCCTAAGGCCGAGGCCGGCGCCGAGACCTTCCTCGTCCAGATCATCGGCGGCCAGCCCGGCGCCGAGAACCTCAACGAGCGGATGGACGGCTTCAAGGAGGCGGTGAAGGACACCAACATCACACTGGCGGACGACCTCTACAACGAGGAGAACCCCGACACTGCGCTCCAGGTCGCCGAGAACGCCATCAATGCCCACCCAGACCTCAAGGGCTTCTTCTGCTCGAACGCCTTTGGCGGCCCCGGCGTGGCGCTTGCCATCAAGGGCGCCATCCAGCGCGGCAAGCTCCAGCCCAAGCAGATCCGCGTCGTCGCCTTCGACACGACCCCAGACATCCTCAACTACATCGAGGAAGGCGTCATCGACTGCACCCTCGCGCAGCGAACACACAAGATGGGCAGCCTGGCGATCGAGCGACTCGTCGAGTTCGCCACACAGCGTCAGGAGACGGGCGAGCTCAAGCGCCCAGCAAAGGGGCAGGACATCATCGACACGGGCGTCGCCGTCGTGCGCAGAGAAGACGTTCCGAAGTACCGCGCGACGCCGAAGTGAGCCCCCGGACCCTCGCCCTCCCATCCATGGCCTTGAGGCCTGCCGGTCCATGAGACCGCTTCTCCAGATGACGGGCATCTCGAAGGCCTTCCCTGGCGTTCAGGCGCTCGACGACGTGTCGCTGGAGCTGGGCGCGGGGGAGGTGGTGGCGCTGGTCGGGGAGAACGGCGCAGGCAAGTCCACACTCATCAAGATCCTGTCGGGGGCCTACCGGGCCGACGCCGGCGAGATCCTCCTCGACGGCGCGCCGCTCGGCCGCTTCTCGCCCCACGATGCGCAGCGGCTGGGGATCTCGGTCATCTACCAGGAGTTCAACCTCGCGCCGCCACTGTCCGTGGCGGAGAACATCTACGTCGGGCGCCAGCCCCGCACGCCGCTTGGGCTTGTGGACTTCCGGCGCATGGAGAGGGACGCCCAGCGGGTGGTGGACTCGCTGGCGCTGCCGCTCGACGTGCGGCGGCTGGTGCACACATTGAGCGTGGCCGAGCGACAGATGGTGGAGATTGCGAAGGCCATCTCCTTCCAGGCGCGCATCATCGTCATGGACGAGCCGACGGCCGTGCTGACCGAGCACGAGACGGCGACGCTCTTCGGCCTCGTGCAGCGGCTCCGCGAGCAAGGGGTATCGGTCATCTACATCTCGCACCGGCTCGAAGAGGTCTTCGCCGTCGCCGACCGCGTGGTAGTGCTGCGCGACGGGCGGCGTGTCGGCTCGATGGCCGTCGCCGCTGCGGCGGTGGAGCAGATCATCGCGCTGATGGTGGGCCGTGAGCTCACCGAGAGGTTCGGCAAGCAGCGAGTCGAGATCGGGGAGCCGGTCCTTCAGGTGCGGGGCCTGTCGCGGGCGGCCGGGGGCGTGCGCGACGTCAGCCTGACGGTCCGAGCGGGCGAGATCGTGGGGATGGCGGGCCTGGTCGGAGCGGGCCGGACCGAGATCGCCAGGGCGATCTTCGCCATCGACCGGCCCGATGCCGGGGACATCGAGGTGCGCGGGCAGCCCGTGCGGCTTCGCGAGCCCCTCGACGCGATCCGAGCGGGAATGGGCTTCGTCACCGAGGACCGCAAGGAGCAGGGGCTGTTCCTGCGGCTGGCGGTGCGGGAGAACATCGCGTCGGCCAGCCTCGGCGAGTTGAGCTGGGCCGGGTTCATCCGCTTCGGCGAGGAGCGTCGCCGGGTCGGCGCGCTGATCGAGCAGCTCCGCATCCGCACGCCGAGCCAGGAGCAGCAGGCACAGTTCCTCAGCGGAGGCAACCAGCAGAAGGTCGCCCTCGCTCGGTGGCTCGCCCTGCGGCCGGACGTCCTCATCCTCGACGAGCCGACGCGGGGGATCGACGTGGGCGCGAAAGCCGAGATCTACGCGTTGATGGGCGAGCTGGCCCGCCACGGCGTCGGCATGCTCATGATCTCCTCCGAGCTGCCCGAGATCCTGGGAATGAGCGACCGCATCCTCGTGGTCCGCGAGGGCACCGTCGTCGCCGAGCTCGACCGCGCCACAGCGACCCAGGAGGCGATCATGCACACCGCCACGGGAGGACAGTGACGTGCGCGATGCCACCTCGCGACCACCCCTGTCAGCACTCAGCCGGCACAACCTGGTGGTGTGGGCGCTCCAGTGCCTCTTCGTCCCCCTTGCACTGCTCCTGTCGGGAGGGAAGGGAGCAGCGGGCTCGACCATACTCCCTGCTGCGCTGGCGCTTGCGGGTGTTGTCGTGGGCATCGCGTACGCCGCGCGGATGCGCAGCGGCTGGTACGGCGTCCAGGCGTGCATGCTCGCGGGGGTTTTCCTGGGCGGGTACTTCAGCAACCGCGTGCTGTTCGTCGGCGAGGCGGCGGCGATGATCTACCTGTCGTTCTCCCTCTACGCCCGAGAGGTGCGAGAGGAGTTCGGCGTGCATGCGGCACCGCGGGAGATCGGGGTGCTGGTGGTGCTGCTGGCCATGTGCGTGGTGCTGGCCTTGGTACGCCCGCATTTCCTGGATCAGGGGCGTCTGCTGGACCTGGTGCGGCAGTTCTCCATGGTCGGCATCATGGCGGTGGGGATGACGATGGTGATCGCCCTGGGCGGCATCGACCTGAGCGTGGGGTCCGTCGTCGGCCTGTCGGGGTGCCTTGCGATGCTTGCCTACGCGGGCGGCGCGCCACTGTGGGCCGCGGTCCTCGTCGCGCTGGCTGTCGGCGGGGCAAGCGGCGGCTTCAATGGAGGGCTGGTCAGCCGCTTCCGCATGCCGCCGTTCATCATCACCCTCGGCACCATGACTATGGCTCGGAGCCTGGCGAACGTGGTGACTGGCGGCAAGCCCGTGGTGCTGGATGACATGGCCCGCGAGGGGGCGCTCAGGGCGATTGCGTGGTCGGACACGCTGGGCGTGCCGAACCCCGTGTGGATCATGGCCCTTGCGGTGATAGCCGGCCACGTGTTTATGACCCGAATGCGGACCGGGCGGCACGTCTATTACATCGGGGCGAACGAAGAGGCGGCGCGGCTGTCGGGGCTGAACGTGGTGGGGGTCAAGTGGCTTATCTACGGCGTGTGCGGAGCGCTGGCGGGGCTGGCTGGGATGGTGCAGGCGGCGCGGGTCGCGTCGGGGCAGCCGACGGCGGGGATGGGCGACGAGTTGCGGGTGATCGCCGCGGTCATCATCGGCGGCGCCTCGTTCGCAGGAGGCGAGGGCACGGTCCTGGGAGCCGTCCTGGGAGCGGCCATCATGGGCGTTCTGCGGCAGGGCCTCGTGCTGCTGGGGGTCGAGCCCTTCTGGCAGGGGTTCGTTCAGGGTGCCGTCATCATCGGCGCGGTGGCCCTCGACATGCTGCGCCGGCGGCGCTGACGGGACCGCAGAGCCCCGGGCCGCGCATCGCGGGGCCCGCTGGCAACCGAGGCGTGCCGGCTCTGCCAACGTGTGGTTGACAAGCCGCGACGAGCTTGCTAGACTATAGTATCCCGTGGGGGATTAGCTCAGTTGGGAGAGCGACAGGCTGGCAGTCTGTAGGTCAGGGGTTCGAGCCCCCTATCCTCCACCATTCGACGCGGGCGGCGGCGTCCTTACGTGACGCTGTCGCCCGCTGTCATGCGCCGGGTGCGGAGGTTGACTGACCTATGGGCGGCGTCTATACTGGCGTACCGTTGGTGGCAGGAGCAGGCGCCATGGGCTCTGACGGGCTTTCGCACGTGGACGGAGAGGGGAGGGCGCGTATGGTGGACGTCTCGGGGAAGGCGCCGAGCCGCCGGCGGGCCGTCGCCGAGGCGATCGTGGACGTCGGGCCAGAGGTGGCCAGGGCGATCGCGGACGACACTGTGGCGAAGGGCCCCGTGCTGGAGACCGCACGGATCGCCGGCATCCAGGCGGCAAAGCGCACCGGCGAACTCATCCCCCTCTGCCACCCACTGCCACTCGAGCACGTGGCGGTGGACCTCGAGCTCAGGGGCAGCGAGGTCCACATCCGCGCCGAGGCGGCCCTCACGGCGAAGACGGGCGTGGAGATGGAGGCGATGACCGCCGCCGCCGTCGCCGCACTCACGGTCTACGACATGTGCAAAGCCCTCGCGAAGGACATCACGATCCGCCGCGTGCGGCTCCTCGAGAAGTCGGGGGGGAAGTCCGGCGACTGGCGACGGCAGGAGGGCGACTGATGACGGGCCTTGTTGAAGCGATCTGCGTCAGCCAGGACAAGGGAACGGCCAAGAAGCCCGTCGAGCAGGCGACTTTCGTTGTGGACTACGGGGTGCAGGGCGACGCCCACGCCGGCGACTGGCACCGCCAGGTGAGCCTCCTCGCGGCGGAGGAGGCCGACCGGTGGCGGCAGCAGCTCCCCGACCTCGGCCCAGGCGACTTCGCCGAGAACGTGCTGGTGCGGGGCATCGACCTGCGGGCCGTGGGCCTCGGCAGCCGGCTGCGGCTCGGCAAGAGCGTCGAGCTGGTGATCACGCAGATTGGCAAGGAATGTCACGGGCACCGCTGCACGGTGTTCGAGCGGATGGGCGAGTGCCTGATGCCGCGGATGGGCCTCTTCGCGCGGGTGGTCAGCGGCGGCCAGGTGGCGGCGGGCGATCCCGTGCAGGTGGTGGAGCTGGTGCCGAGGACGGGCTTCCAGGCGGTGGTGCTGACGGTGAGCGACCGCTGCGCGCGGGGCGAGGCCGAGGACACCGCCGGGCCGGCCGTGGCGGCGCTGCTCGACGCGGGGCTGGGCGCCCACACCTACAGGATCGAGATCCTCCCCGACGAGCGCCCCGTCATCGAGGAGCGGCTGCGGCACTACGCCGACGGCCACGGCATTGACCTGGTCCTCACGGTTGGCGGCACGGGCTTCGCGCCCCGCGACGTCACGCCCGAGGCCACCCGCGCCGTCGTCGAGCGTCCGACGCCAGGGCTCGACGAGGCGATGCGCGCCGCTTCCCTGGCCAAGACCCCGCACGCCATGCTCTCGCGCGGCGCCTCCGGCATCCGCAGGCGCACCCTCATCATCAACCTGCCCGGCTCCGAGAAGGCGGCCCGCGAGAACCTCCAGGCCCTCCTCCCCGCGCTCCAGCACGGGCTCGAGAAGCTCAGGGGCGATCCCTCCGACTGCGGCCGGCCCGCCCAGGACGCCCAGGATGCCTGAGAGCCGCTACATCCGCCAGGAGCTCTTCGAGCCGATCGGCACCGAGGGCCAACGGCGCATCATGGCGGCCTCCGCCGTCATCGTCGGATGCGGCGCACTGGGCACGAACATCGCGAACAACCTCGCTCGGTCGGGCGTCGGACGCCTCCGCATCATCGACCGCGACCTCGTCGAGATGGACAATCTCCAGCGCCAGGTGCTCTTCGACGAGGATGACGTCCGGCGCCGCATGCCCAAGGCCGTCGCCGCGGTCCGGCGGCTCGCCGCCGTCAATTCCGAGATCGCGCTCGAGGCCGAGGTCCGTGAGATCTCCTCCGCCAACATCGAGCGCCTGCTCGATGGCTGCGACGTCGTGATGGACGGCACGGACAACGCCGAGACACGCCTCCTGCTCAACGACGCCTGCGTGAAGGCCGGCACGCCCTATGTCTTCGGCGGCGTGGCTGGCGCGACCGGCATGACCATGGCCATCGTGCCGGGACGGACGCCCTGCTTCCGCTGCTTCATGCCCGAGCCCCCCGCGCCCGGGACGGCGCCGACGGCCGCGACCGACGGCATCCTGCACTCGGTGGCCGCCACCATCGCCGCGCTCGAGTGCACCTCGGCCCTGCGGATCCTGACCGGCAGCTTCGACGCGCCCGGTGTCCTGGTGACGGTGGACGTGTGGGAGGGGGAGTTCGAGCGGATGGAGGTCGCTCGCGAGCCGGACTGCCCGGCGTGCGGTCGCCGGCAGTTTGAGTTCCTGGACGCGCCGCCGCGGCCGCGGGCGGCGCCCGTGCGCGGGACCCGCTCCGTCCGAGTGCCTGCCAGGGAAGGCGAGCCGGTGCCGCTGGGCGCTCTGGTGGACTCCTGGCGGGGGATTGGCGAGGTCGTGGCGAACAAGTGGCTCGCGAGCCTGACGGTCGGCGAGCGGGAGCTGATCGTTTTTGCCGACGGGCGAGCCCTGTTGAAGGGTACCGACGACGTGTCGGAGGCCGAGAGGCTCGTCAGGCGCTACGTGGAGGCGGCCGGCGGCGCGGGGTAACGCGAGGCGGGCCCGGCGGACGGGCAGCAGGGGCATAGAGCCTTCCAGCGCAACCTGCGCGCATCTTGCGCGCAGGGGGGCCGAGGAAAACTCGGACTGGGCACACCTTATGGGATCGAGCGGCTTTGCGGG
>CAZDNN010000140.1:0-12509 GCA_964506385.1 uncultured Planctomycetota bacterium | reverse complement strand
AGTCGCTTGAAGTACGTCCGGAACAGCGGATCGAGGAACTCATCGCTCACCTTCACGTCGGGCGAGAACGGGTCCTCGATGTCTCGCGCCGTGGCCACAGCGGCGGTCACCTCGTCGATCGAGGCGGCCATCACCTCGCGACGCCTCGCGGCGTCGCCCTCGCGGAACAGCGGGCCTGGGGATTCCTCCTTGCCCGACACCGAGGCGTAGTGCAGCAAGACGTCGGGGCGGCAGAGGTAGTTCTCGATCTCCCGGCGTCGCCACTGGAGCTCGGTCAGGGGCGTGCCGGTCTGGAGCTCGGCGTCGAGGCGGTCGTAGATGGCAATGGCCCGCAGATCCGCCCGGGCTTCGCGCAAGCCGTAGAAATGGTCCCGCGCCCGCTGCGGCTGATTGGACACATAGTGCACGAACGGGCGCTCGATGTGCTTCCTGGCCGGGTGGTCCAGTGTGTTGGCAAAGGCGCGGAGGATGGCCAGGTCGGTTGAGCCCTCCAGGTAGAGCACCCAGCCCGTCTGGTCGGCCTGGTAGTACTCGTCGAAGCCGATCTCGATAAGCGACTTCCGGAGCTGGCTGCCTCGGTCGTCGATGCGATGGGGACGCCCCAGGAAGGCGACGACCACGTCCCGGTCGGCCGCCTCGTTGAGCAGCACTTCGGAGTGGCTCGCAATGATGATCTGGCTCGACAGCTCCTCGGCGATCTCGGTCAAGAGCTGGTAGGTCTGTCGCTGCCGCAGGATCTCGAGGTGTGCGTCGGGCTCGTCGAGCAGGAGCACGGTGCCCGGGTTCGAGTAGAGGTAGGCGAGGAGGAGGAGGGTCTGCTGGAGACCGCGACCGGCTGACGACAGGTCCAGCGGCGGCCCGCCGTGCTCGGAGTATGTCATCGTGATCTCGCCGCGCTCGGGGATGAGCAACGGCGGCTCCAGGGCCACCCCAAAGAGAGCGTCGATGTCGTCGCACAGGCGGCGCCACAGGTCTCCCGGTCGTTGTTCGTAGATCTGGTGGCAGAGGTTCCGCAGGATCTCGGCGGTGCGGCCCTCGCCGATGCGCACGTCGATCGAGCCAGGCTCCAGCTTGTCCTCCCGCGCCGTCAGGCCCGACATGGGCGGCAGCAGGGCCACCCGCACGGAACCCGCGGCGTCAGGCACGGGCATCCGCTTCGGCCGTCTGCCTTCACCCAACCGAAGGGGACGGCAGTAGAAGGACTCCTCGTTGGCGTAGTCGAACTCGAGCCCGCACTGCCACTGGGCGCCTTCGGCGACCCCGCTGACGACCACGTCGATGCGGACGTTCTTCGTGCTTGCCTTCCCGTCGATCCGCTGCACGTCGCGCACGTGGAGGTTGCGCCACAGAAGGTTCGCGTTGGGGATCGGGATGGCGATCAGGTCGCGGCGGTTGATGGTGACCCCAGGGCGCGTCTCGGGCGCCGGCTTGCCCCCGCGTTTCTCGTTCCAGCGGCGGAGGCCAAGCTCCCAGAGAGCCAGCGCCTGGAGAGCCGTCGTCTTGCCGGAGTTGTTCGGCCCGACGAAGACCACGGTCTGGCCGAGCTCGATCTCGGCCTCGCCGAAGGTCTTGAAGTTCCTCACCAGCAGGCTAGTAAGCATCGTCTGGCCTCCTCCGAACGCAGGCGGGCCCTTCCCGCACGCTCCCGCTCCCGATGCAGCTAGTCGCAGGAGCCTGCGAAGCGGTCCTGGAGCTCCGCGATCTGCGCGTCCTCGATCTTCTCGAACAGTGGCGTGGGCCTGGGGTGGATCGTGCGGCCCGTCAGGCACGCCCAGTCCTCGACGGCCGCCCAGGCGGCCGTCTCGGGGGAGCCGTCCAGCCCGAGGTTGGCGAAGATCTGGCGGCCGGCAGACGGGATGAAGGGCGCGCCGAGGATGGCGAAGGAGCGGCACAGGTGCACGCACGTGCTGAGGGTGACCGCGGCCGCGGCCTTGCTGGCCTTGACCTGCGCCCACGGCTCCTTCTGGTTGAAATAGACGTTCGCCGCCTGCCAGGCGGCGCGCTGGGCGCGGACCGCCTTCTGGAACGAGCATTCCTCCATCGCCGCGTCCACCTCGCGCACCGCCGCCCGCAGCGCCTCCCGCACGGCCTCCTCCGCCGCACCGCCCCCGCCCGACTCGGGCACGACCCCGTCCCACCGCTTGTTGAGGAAGGTCAGGCTGCGGTGGACGAAGTTGCCCAGGGTGTTCGCCAGGTCGGCGTTGACGGCTTCCTGGAAGCCCGTCCACGTGAAGTCGCTGTCGCCGCGCTCCGGCGCGACCTTGCAGAGGTAGAAGCGCCAGGTGTCGGCGGGGAACAGCTCGACGGCCTGGTCGCTGAACACGCCGCGGCCCTGGGAGGTCGAGAACTTCCCGCCCTCGTAGTTCAGCCACTCGAAGCCCTTGATCATGTCGGCCAGCACGAACCCGTCGTCCGCCGCCATCATCACCGCCGGCCACGTGACCGTGTGGAACGGCACGTTGTCCTTGCCGATGAACTGGACGAGGCGGGTTTCGGGGTCCTTCCAGTAGTGCTCCCAGGCATCGGGCTCGCCGCGGGCCGCCGCCCATTCCATCGAGATGCCGATGTAGCCGATGGGCGCGTCGAACCACACGTAGAAGACCTTGTCGCGGTAGCCGTCCAGCGGCACCTGGATGCCCCACTCGAGGTCGCGGGTGATGCACCGCTCGCGGAGGCCCTCGTCGAGCCACTTGCGGGCGATGCTCAGGGTGGTCCGCGGCCAGTGGTCTTTCGCGGCGATCCAGCGCTCGACCAGAGGCTGGGCCTTCGGCAAGTCGAGGAACAGGTGGCCGGACTCCCGGACCTCGAGGTCCGTGCCGCCGCACACCGCGCAGCGCGGCTCGACGAGGTCGGTCGGATCGAGTACCTTGGAGCAGCTCTCGCACTGGTCGCCGCGCGCCCGCTCGAAGCCGCACAGGGGGCAGGTGCCGATCACGTAACGGTCGGGCAGGAAGCGCGCGCAGTTGCGGCAGTAGAGCTGGCGGGTCGTCCGCTCGGTGATGTAGCCGTTCTCCCAGAGCCGCAGGAACAGGTGCTGGGTCATCTGGCGGTTCTGCGGGCTGGAGGTGCGGCCGAAGTAGTCGAAGGCGAGGCCGAGACTCTCGTAGATGCCCTTCTGGATGGCGTAGTACTTCTCGGCGTACTCGGCGACGGGCATGCCCTCCTCGAGGGCCGCGAGCTCGCACGGCGTGCCGTGCTCGTCGGTGCCGCACACGCACAGCACGTCGTGTCCCTGCATGCGCCGCCACCGGGCGTAGATGTCGGCAGGCAGCAGCGAGCCGATCACGTTGCCCAGGTGCTTCACGCCGTTCACATACGGCAGCGCGCTGGTGACCAGGAACTTCTGGCTCATTGACCTGCCTCATTCAGGGGATATGCATGAAGGAGCATTTTACCATCCCGACGACATCTTCACAAATCGGCGGGCGGGCCTGCCACAGGTTGCCAACACGCCGCCGAAGCGGCGGACGCCCCGCCGCGCTCAGTGGCACGCAAACCGCTCAGCCCGCATTGACAACCTGTGGAGAAGCCCTGGCCTCTCACAGCCACAGGGCCAATTGCACACCCGATCATGCGTCAGGGCGGGGAGGGCGCGGCCTCGTGCCGGCATCAAAGCAGGAAGTAGCGCAGCCATGCGTAGAGGGTGCAGATGGCGAGGCTGAGCAGGGTGAAGGGCAGGCCGTAGAGCAGGAACCGGCGGAACGAGATGGGGCACTCGCCGCGCTCGGCGATACCGAGCACCACGACGTTCGCCGAAGCGCCCACTGCCGTGGCGTTCCCGCCCAGGCACGCGCCCAGCGCCAGGCACCACCACAGCCCTTGCGCCGTGGCCGCGGGGGCCTGGGAGTGTGCGATGATGTCGCGCAGCACGGGGATGGCCGCCGCCGTCAGCGGGATGTTGTCCACCACCCCCGAGAGCAGGCCGCTCGCCCACAGCGTGCTGATGCCCGTTATCGCAGGATGCCTTGCCGCCGACGAGGGCACCAGGTGGGTCAGCCACGCGAGCACCCCCGCCTCCTGCGCGCCGCCCACCACCAGGAACAAGCCGATGAAGAAGAACAGCGTGGTCCACTCCACCCGCTCGAGCGCCTTGGCAGGGTCGGCCTTGGTCACCAGGAGCAGCACCGATGCTCCGCCGAGCGCCACCGCCGCCGGCTGGACGCCCAGCAGGCCGTGGACGAGGAACCCCACCAGGGTGCCGCCGCCAACGATCAGGCACTTGCGCAGGAGCACCGGGTCCCGGATCATCCGCTTCGCGTCATAGTCCATGACCAGGGCCTTCAGCTCGTTCGAGACGTGCAGCTTGTGCCGGAAGAGCAGCCACGCCGCCAGCAGCACGGCGCCCATGAGCACGAGGACGGCTGGGGCCAGATTCCACAGGAAGTCCAGGAAGCTGAGCCGGGCGGCGCTGCCGATAAGGATGTTGGGTGGGTCTCCAATGAGGGTGGCCGTGCCGCCCACGTTGGACGACAGGACCTCGACGAGCAGGAAGGGCACGGGATCGACCTTGAGCTGATTGGCCACCAGGAGCGTGACGGGGGCGATGAGAAGGACAGTGGTGACGTTGTCGAGGAGAGCCGAGAAGCCGGCGGTAACGAGCGCGAAGAGGACCAGGATGCGCATGGGCTCGCCGCGAGCCGCCTTGGCTGCACGGATCGCCGCCCAGTGGAACACACCCGTCTCCTGCGTGACGTTCACGATCACCATCATGCCCGCCAGCAGCAGGATCACGTTGAGGTCGACATGGTGGAAGAGGTCCACCGGCAGCCTATGGCCAGCCTCGCCCGCCGTGACCCGCAACAGGCCCATGGCCAGGAGCATGGCCGAGCCGCCCACGAGGGCGACGACGGTCTTGTGCGCCTTCTCGGCCACGAGAGTTGCGTAGGTAAGCAGGAAGACGAGCGCGGCCACGATGGTGACGGCCATGGGGGGACTACCCACGCAGGATCTTGCGGATGAAGTACTTGGCGAGCACCAGCCCCACCAGGCGATCGCCCTGGACAACGTAGAGCCGCTCCAGGCGCCCCTTGGCCATCTCGGCAGCCGCCTCGATCAGCGGCGTGTCCTCGCTCACGGTCGGCACGTCACGGCGCATCACCTCGGCCACGGGGACCTCCCCCTCCGTGCGCAACACCTCCTCGAAAGGCTCGTACTCGCCGAGGAACGACAGGTCGTCGATCATCGCCAGGTAGCCGGGGATGCCGCTGGCGATGATCTCCAGGTGTTCGATAGCGCCGAGCAGCCGCCCGCTGTCGTCCACCACGGGCAGAGCGTTGACATTGTGCTTGAAGAGGAGGTCCACTGCCTCCTTCAGGGGTGTGTCGGGCCGTACGGTGATCAGCTCCGTTGCCATGATATCATGGAGCGTGAGCGTGGTGCCCGTGCGGACGCCCGATTGCTCGAAAAGCTCGATCAGCTCCTCGGGAGTCTCGGCCTTGACGATGCGCTCGAAGAGCTCGGTCTGCTGGACGAGGCGGGCGAGGGCAGCGATGGTTTTCAGATAGAGGGTCGAGGCCGTCTTCTGGATGAGCAGAAGGGCGATGAACCGCACCGGCGCCCCATCGGCCGAGCCGAAATCGATGCCCTGGGGCGAGGTGCCGATCACCAGGTAGAAGTCGTCCACGGCATCCGAGCGCGCGTGGGGGAAGGCGCTCTCGAAGCCCACCGCCGTTGTCCCCAGGGCCTCGCGCTCGATCACCGCCGCCAGGATGCTCCTGGCATCCGTCAGCTCAGTGCGCGCTACCGCCAACTCCACCAGCTCGCCGAACGCCTCGTGCTTTGTCGTCGCGCGCAGGCCGCACCGCACCAGCCGCCGATCGATCAGGCTCGAGAGCTTCATCGTTCAGCGCCCCTGAAGACGCTGTGAGAGGGACGGGAACCAGCCACGGCCCTGCCATTGTACGTGGAGGACCGGGAGGCTGCAAGGTCGCCCCCTTCTCGGCCCGGGCACGCCGCCTTGCCACCTACGTGCCGGCGAGCGTGCGATACTGGATGTTGCGGACGCGGGTGGTGGTGTAGTAGCTGGCGATGCCGAGGGGGCGCATGGGCTCTTGTTGGGGCCAGATGGTCAGCTTGCGGCCCTTGTGGGCGAGGTTGATGATCTCCTTGCCGTCCAGCCACACCTTGATTCGCTCGGCCGTGACCCGCAGCCGGACGCGATACCACTCGCCGTTGGTGAAGTGGATGCTCTGGGTCGTCTCGTTTTCGGCGGCGTGGAGGTCATCGATGTTCGACAGCCCGACGATGTTGCCGCCCCACCCGCCGAGGATCAGCGTGCAGTGGGCCTTGGCCACGGGGAAGGTCAGGCCCACGAAGAAGTCACTGCCCTCCTCCCGCAGCGCGTCGAGCGCCAACTCGTAGCCGATGGTGGGGAACTTGCGGTCCCACGCGACCCCCGTCATCGGGTCGCCCGCCGCCAGCCGGATCTCGCCGTCGCCCGGAGTTACCTTGCCGTGGAGGGCGAACTCGTCGGCCTCCCCCACCCCCCAGCCGCCCAGGCTCTTGCCGTCGAACAGCGACTGCCAGTTGCCCTCAGGCAGCGCCGGCAGCGCCTTCGGCGGCGCCTTCGGCGTGCCGGGGAGGCGCCGGAACCGAATGCTCCTGACCGCCGTCCCCGTCTGCCACGTGAAGAGGCCCAGCGGCCCCGTCGGCTCGACCCCGCCGTAGAGGGAGAAGCGCCGCCCCTTGCGCTCGACCTCGATGACCTGCTTGTCGTCCACCCACGCCAGGATGGCCTCTTCGGTCACCCGCGCGCGGATGCGGTACCAGCGGTTGTTCTCGTACTCGATGATCGCCGTCGTCTCGTTCTCGCTCGCGTTGAGGTCGTCGATGCTCGAGATGCCCGTCACCGTGTTGCCCCAGCCGCCGCAGACGAGCGACACGTGCGACGACCCGACAGGAAGGGTCAGGCCGCAGAAGATGTCGCCCCCGTCCGTCCGCTTCGCCTCCACCTCGACCTCGAAGTTCTCCTTGGGGACCTCCCCGTCCCAGGCGATGGCCGAGAAGGGCATGCCCTTGGCCATGCACAACGCGCCGTCCTTGACCTCGATCTTGCCGTGGAGCTCGAACTCCCATTTCTCCACAATGCGCCAGCCGCGCAGCGTCTTGCCGTCGAACAGCGGCACCCACTGCTCGAGAGGCGTCTTCGCCAACTCCGGCACAGGCATCTCCTGCCCGACGGGCCGGGGCGGGCAGCCTGCCGCAGCCAGAACGAGCGCGAGCAGGGCCAGCCAGGACGTCGGACGGGTGGCACGGTTGCTGGTCATCACTTCTCCTCGGGCTTCACGCGGCGGAAGCGGATGTTGCGCAGGGCACCCTCGCTCTGCCAGGTGAACACGCCGAAGGGCGCCACCGGCTCCACCCCGCCGTAGAGCGTGAACGTGTGGCCCTTGCGCTCGAGGTCCACCACCTGCTTCTTGCCGACCCACGCCTCGATCTTCGCCGTCGTCACGCGGATGCGGAAGCGGTGCCACGTGTTGTTGTCGAAGGTCATCACCGTCGTCGTCTCGTTCTCGCTCGCGTTCATGTCGTCCACGCTCGAGATGCCCACGACCGTGTCGCCCCAGCCGCCGACGATGAACGACACGTGGGCCTCCCCCACGGGGAACGTGGTGGCGGCGAAGATGTCCACGCCGCTGGTCCGCATGGCTTCGAGCTCGACCTCGTAGTTCTCCTGGGGGAAGTCGCCCGTCCACGTTATAGCAGTGAAGGGCATCCCGACACCCATGCGGATCGCACCGTCCTTGACCTCCACCTTGCCGTGCATCTCGAACTCCGCCTTCTCCACGACCCGCCAGCCCTTGAGGTTCTTGCCGGTGAACAGGCTCACCCACTTCCCCGGCTCGAGGGTGGAGAGCACGCTCGGCGGCCCCTCCTCGGGGTCGGCCGGCACCGTCACCGTCGAGGGCTCGGCCTCCGTCTTGGTCTCGGGCTTCGTCTCCGTCGCGGGCGCGGCTGCGGCCTTAGTCGAGGGCTTGGGCTCGGGCGTCTCCCGCGTCTCCGTGCAGCCGGCGAGCATGGCGGAGAGCAACAGGGCCGCCAAAGGCACCACGCCGCATGCACGGAACTGGCGGCTGGCAGATCGCATCATCATCCATCGTCCCCTATCTCAAGTGGGATTCTCTGACCGGACGGCATCCTACTGCCGAGGGAGGGAGAAGTCAAGGAACGCGGGGCGGCCCCGCCACAGGTCTTTCTGCTCGGCGTGTGGACACGCCGCCCACAGTAGGCCAGCGCGATGGGGCCGGGGCATTGTGGGCGGGATGTCCACATCCCGCGAGAAAGAGAGCCATCTCTTCCTTATCTCAGCACAACCCTCACACTCGCCAGCGCGTGGGGCGGCAGCTCGATGCGAAGGGTGGTGGCCTTGGGCTCAAGCGTCAGGCGCTTGGGGCGGATCTTGCGCGGCGCTTCGGGGCCGTTGCAGTCGCGGACGTCCCTGGCCGTGAGCAGCTTCCCTGTGGCCTTGGCGATGGAGCCGCCGCGAAGACGGATCCGGCAGTCGCACGGCTCCGTGAGATGCAGATTCTGGAACGTGAGCACCGCCGCCTTGCCCGCCTCGTCCACCGAGGCCGAGGCGCTGACGACGGGCAGCGCCACCTCGCGGCCATCGCCCTCGCGGGCGGCCACGGTCGGGATGTCATCGAGATCGACGCGGACGCTCGCATTGCCCATATGGGGCTGGTAGAGCGCGAAGGCGTGGTAGGTGGGCGTGAGCCACATGGCCGCGCCGTCGGTCTGACACAGACACTGGAGGACGTTGATGGTCTGGGCGATGTTCGCCATCGTCACCTTGTCGGCGTGGTGGTTCAGGACGTCGAAAACGGCGGCGCAGGTGAGCGCGTCGCGGAGGGTGTTGCGCTGATAGAGGCCGCTGTCGCCACGGGCCTCAGGGTGCCACACGCCCCACTCATCGAGGATCACGCCGATCTTCTTCGCCGTGCGGTTGTAGAGCGCGACGGCGGTGGCGGCCTCGACGACGTCGGCCTCGACCTGGAGCGCGCGGGGGAACAGGTTGTAGTACTCGGTGTCCGAGAAGTCCACGGCGTCGCCGCAGTTGTAGTAGCGGTGGATCGACAGGTGGTCGAGCATCCGCAGGTCCCCGATGGCGTCGAGGAACTTGCGGTTCCAGTCCGGCCCCGTGTGGCCGCAGGCGACAAGCTCGATGGGCGAGGACGAGCGACCGCGCAGGTAGCAGGCGAACCGGCGGTACTCGCGGGCGTAGTCGTCGGGGTCGAAGCGCCCGCCGCAGCCCCAGTTCTCGTTGCCCACGCCCCAGTATCGGACGGCGAAGGGCTCGGGGCTGCCGTTGAGGCCGCGCTCCTGGGCGCGGGAGGTGTTACGGGCGCAGTTGGAGTACTCGACCCAGCCAGCGGCTTCCTCGGGCGTGCCCGAGCCGACGTTCAGGCAGATGTAGGGCGCGGCGCCCACCTGGCGGCACAGGTCGATGAACTCGTGGGTGCCGAACTGGTTGCTCTCCTCGTCGTGCCACCAGACGTTCAGGCGGCGGGGCCGCTCGTCGCGTGGGCCGATGCCATCGCGCCAGTGGTAGTCGTCGGCGAAGCATCCGCCCGGCCATCGTATGACGGGCGCAGCCAGCTTCCGCAGCGCCGCCACCGTGTCGTCGCGGACGCCGCGCGTATTGGCGATGGGCGAGTCTTCGCCGACCCACAGGCCCTCGTAGATGCACCGGCCCAGATGCTCGGCGAAGTGCCCGTAGAGCATCGGGCTGATCGTCCCGACCCGATCGTCCAGCCGCACGCTCAGCTTGGCCATGGGGGGCCTCCTGGCGTCAGAGGATGGCAGCGGTGTGGGACCACTATAGACGCAGTCCCGGAAACGTGTCAAGGGGTGGTGGAGTGCCGGGAGCCGCCGGCGGACGGGATAGTGGCGCAGTTGGGCAACTCCGCAATCCCCACCTCTCACCCGGGCGCGGCCAGCCGCTACTCGCGTGGTAGAGTGCCGGGAGCCGCCGGCGGACGCGAGGGTGGCGTAGTTGGGCAACGCCGCAATCCGCACCTCTCACGCGGGCGCGGCCAGCCGCTACTCACGTGGTAGATTGCCGGGAGCCGACAGCGGACGGGATGGTGGCGCAGTTGGGCAACTCCGCAATCCCCACCTCTCATCCGGGCGCGGCCACTCGCTGGTCAGCGGTCGGGCGCCTGAGGCCGGGTGGAAAGAATCTCGGAGTTGTTGAACTCCGAGATTCTCCTGCCGTGGGCTTCGCGCGGGCAACCGCGGCCCTCGTCTCGCCTGCTGCGTTGGCGGCAGCGCGACCGCCATCACGGCTTGCCTCAGGGCGGTGAGCGCCTATAATGCCCGGCGGCAGCCTGTCAGGAGAGCTCCATGTTCATCGACATCCACGTCCACACCACGCAGTGCGGCGACGGGCCCCATCGGGGCAACGGCGAGAACTACGCGACCCCCGAGCAACTCATCGCCATGTTCGACGAGCGGGGTATCGCCAAGGCCGTCATCCTGCCCAGCGGCAGCCCAGAGTGCGGGCATCATCCGCTGTCGGTGGATGGCTGCCTCGACATCGTCGCCCGCTACCCGGATCGCTTCATCCCATTCTGCAACGTCGATCCCAGGATGCTCACGAACTCGCCGGAGGCGAACTTCACGCCGATGCTCGAGTTCTACAAGGGGCGAGGCTGCAAGGGCGTCGGCGAGATCACCGCCAACCTGCCCTTCGACGACCCGCTCGTGTGGAATCTCTTCCGCCACATCGAGGCGGCCGGCCTGCCCGTCATCTTCCACGTCGCCACACAGATCGGCGGGACCTACGGCCTCTACGACGAGCTGGGCCTGCCGCGCTTCGAGCGCACCCTCCGCGAGTTCCCCCATCTGGCATTCCTCGGCCACTCGCAGGCCTTCTGGAGCGAGATCAGCGGCGACGTGACCGAGGAGACCCGCGGCGGCTACCCGAAGACGCCTGTCGTCGAAGGCGGTCGCGTGGTGGAACTGATGCGGGCGCACCCAAACCTGTGCGGCGACCTGTCGGCGGGCAGCGGCCACAACGCGGTGAGCCGCGACCCCGCCTTCGGCTACCGTTTCCTCGAGGAGTTCCAGGATCGGCTCTTTTTCGGCACCGACATCTGCGCGCCGACGAACCACACGCCGCTCGTAGGCTTCCTGAGCGACGCGGTCGCCGGCGGCCACATCTCGCGCGAGGCATACGAGAAGATCGCCTGGCGCAACGCGGCGCGGTTGCTCGGGCTCGACGAGCAGGGTGCCTCGAAACCGTGAAAGGAGGCGAATCGTGAGCAAGCGGACGAGAGTGAAGGTCGGGATCGCGCCGACGCGGCGGGTGATCTTCAGCGTGCCCGAGGCGCTGAGGCAGAAGAAGCTCATCGAGAAGAAGCTCCGCTCGTGGCGGGTGGACTTCGTCAACATCGACGAGGTCAACGAGGAGGGCCTGCTCGTCGAGCGCACCGACGTGCCGAAGTGCGTGGACCTGTTTCGCCGCGAGGGCGTTGACGCGCTGTTCATCCCACACGTGAACTTCGGCAGCGAGGACGCCATAGCGCGCCTTGCCCGCGACCTGGGGAAGCCAACGTTGCTGTGGGGACCCCGCGACGACGCGCCCGGGCCTGACGGCTGGCGCGAGCGCGACACGCAGTGCGGGCTCTTCGCCACGAGCAAGGTGCTCCGCCGCATGGGCGTGCCTTTCTCCTACATCGTCAACTCGACCCTCGACGACCCCGTGTTCGAGCGCGGCGTCAGGAACTTCGTGGGCGCGGCGGCGGCCGCCAAGGCGTTCCGCGGCGCACGCATCGGCCAGGTGAGCACGCGGCCTACGGCCTTCTGGACGATGATGGTCAACGAGGGCGAGCTGCTCGAGCGCTGGGGCATCGAGGTCGTGCCCACCGCGCTAAGCGAGATCGTCAACGGCGCGCGGGCGATGCTCGAGGGGGCCAAGGCCAGGGTCAGCGGCCAGGTCGGCGCGATCCGCCGGCGCTTCGATACGGGCGACATCGAGACTGAGGCGCTGCGGAAGATGGCGGCGCTCAAGCTCGCGCTCGCCGAATGGGCCGCCGAGGAAGGGATCGAAGCCATCGCCCTCCAGTGCTGGCCGGCGCTCCAGAACTCCTTCGGGCTGTTCCCGTGCTTCGTCCACGGCCTGCTCACCGACGACGGCCTCCCGATGGCGTGCGAGACCGACATTCACGGCGCGCTGTGCGCCCTGATGGTGCAGGAGGCCGTCGGGCGGGCGACCGCGCCCTTCTTCGCCGATCTGACGATCCGCCATCCCGAGGACGACAACGCCGAGCTGCTGTGGCACTGCGGCCCCTTCCCCGCCAGTCTCGCCGTCGAGGACGCGCCGCGCAAGGTCGCGCTGCACCACGCAGGCCCCCCGGCCGCCGGCCGGTGGCAGATCAGGGGTGGCCCGGTCACCCTGGCGCGCTTCGACGGCGACCACGGCGATTACCAGCTCTTCATGGGCCACGCCGAGGGCACGACCGGCCCGTATACGTTCGGCACGTACCTGTGGATCAAGGTGGGCGACT
>CAZDNN010000139.1:10934-12569 GCA_964506385.1 uncultured Planctomycetota bacterium | reverse complement strand
CCACGCCGCCCTTGCGGCGGTGCTCCGGGGCCCGCGCGGCGAGCGTGGGGAAGTCAGGGTCGCCGAGCCACGATTCGGTGGGCCCGCCGCAGCACATCGGAAATACTGGCAGCCCCTTCGTGCCGAGCATGGACATGTGGCCGAGCATGTGGTTGCGGTTCTCGGTGCCGACGTAGACGATGGTGTCGCCCTCGACCACGCCGACGCGGCCCGTGATGTCGCCGACGTTGGTGAACAGGCGGCCCCACTGCGACGCCAGCAGGTTCACGACGTTCACCCCCTCGGCCTGGCCCTGGAGCCAGGCGGTGTGGGGGCTGATGAAGTGGACGTGTGTGTCGGCGGTGACCCAGCCTTGGCTGCGCCAGTCGGCCACGCGCCCGATCTTCAGCTCGAGCACCCGCTGGCCGCGCTTCACCGTGACCTTCGTCCGTGTGGGCTGGTACTCGAAGCCCTTGACGATCTCGACGTAGAGGTCGCCCACCGGCAGCTCGGTGGTGAACTCGCCGTCCACGTAGGCATACTGCCGTCCGCCGGCGACGACGTCGGCACCGTAGTCCATGAACCAGCCGGGATTGATGACGGCGTGGTGGCCATAGGGCGCGATGTACTCGCCGCGGGAGCCGGAGATGTGGATGCGGGCAGGCGTCGGCTTCCCCGTCCCCGCATCAACGACGCGCACCTCCATCCACTGGCGCTTCTTGCCCAGGACCTCGAGCCGCGCGGTGCCGCTCTGCGCCTTGGCCCGGCCGGTGTGAAAGGCCTGGCCGAGAGAGAACTGGAGCGGACGCCTTCGCCCCTCGACCGTCACCGAGACCGTGGCGTCCTCGGCGCCGAATGCCTCGACGAGGTCCTCTGCACCGTCCTTCGGCTCCTCGCTGCGGAACAGGCCGGCGTGGCGCGAGGTGAGCCACGCCTTCCCGCGCCGGCCGCCGGTGTGCTCGATGCGGGTCACGCCGCCGAGGTTGACCTCGGCACCCTCGACCGTCGGCGGCGTCTTGCCCGCCACGACGCGGTAGGTGCGTCGCGGCAGGTGGCGAAGGGGGTGCGACGCGCCGCAGTAAAGGGTCATCGCGGCCACGATGTAGGGGGAGCGAGAGAGGCCGCGGATCGTCACGGTCTTGATCTTCTTGCCCGGATGCGGGTTGGGCATGGCCCAGAGCAGCGGCAGGCCGTGAGTGCCCCGCACGCCCGTCTGCGCGTAGCCCCAGGCCATCCCCTGCGGCGGCTGCACGGGATCGACGGCCTCCCACATGTGAAACGGCACGGCGAGCCACGGCGGTCCGGGGCTCTCGGCCATCCCGACCTCGAAGCGGGCGCGGACCGGCACCGTCTCCGCCCTGCCGTCGGCGTAGGTCAGGACGTGCTCGGCGACGACCAGGCCCTCCCGGGGGTTCTCGCGGTGCACGTCCTCCGGGCGCTGCCGCCACTCGTGGAGCACGCAAAGGAAGTCGGCCGTCGCGCGGACCTTCACCGTCACCTCGGGCCGCCCCTCCGCCACGGCGATGACGCGGGGGCCTTTGCCCTCCCCCATCTGGAACGGCACGCCCCACGACTCCTGCTTGCCCTCGGGATAGGTCCGCACGTGCTCGCGGAGGCCGCGCCAGAAGTCCCCGCGCACGCTCCGCGGCGGCCAGT
>CAZDNN010000139.1:0-10924 GCA_964506385.1 uncultured Planctomycetota bacterium | reverse complement strand
CGCGCCGAAGTTCTTCGCAGTCCCACGCCGCTTCGCCATGAGTCGTCCTCCTCTTCGGCCCCCGGGCTGGAGTTCCCATCATTGCCCGGACGCAGGCAAATGTCAAGCAGGCCACGGTGCGCTCAATGCCTGACGAGGAGGCCCACGGCACGGTGACGCTCGAGGACGACGAATGGCGGGTGGCCTCACCCATCGCGGCCCGGCACACGCCTCACTGACCTGACACGCCGCCCACCTCCCCGAGCCGTGCGACGGCCCGTCACGCGTCAGATACCAAGGAGCACCATGCCCGTCCAGAGGCGTGGGCGGAGATCGGGGCGAAGCCCTGGGCGGTGCTCTGTCGCCCCATTGGTGCTGTGGCCCGCAACAACCTGCGAGTCCGGGTCGCGCCCCTCCGACGGCAGGGGTTTGAAGGGGTGTGCGGCATCTGATATACTTGTGAGAGCGATGTGACTTCCCCCCACGGGATGTGGGATGCGCGATGAAGCGGGTGGCGATTCTGGGCTCGACGGGCTCCATCGGCACTAGCGCGCTGGACGTGCTGCGCCGCCTGGGGCCGGACTTCGAGCTGGTGAGCCTGTCGGCGAACACGCGGTGGGAGCTGCTGGCGGAGCAGATCGCCGAGCTTCACCCCCGCCGCGCCGCCATCGCCTCGCCCGAGCTGCTCGAGCCGCTCGCCGCGCGGCTGGCAGGGCACAGCGTGGAGCTGTCGGCCGGGCCTGACGCCGTGGCCGCGCTGGCGGCGGACGACGCGGTGGACGTGGTGGTGAACGCCATCGTCGGGGCGTCGGGCCTCGCGCCGGCATTTGCCGCGGCCCGCTCGGGAAAGACGCTGGCACTGGCGAACAAAGAGTCCATGGTGATGGCCGGCCCACTGCTGAATCGGGCCGCCGAGGAGGCAGGCGCGCGGGTCATTCCCGTGGACAGCGAGCACTCCGCCATCTTCCAGGCGCTCCAGGCCGGCCGCGCGACCGAGGTGCGGTGCATCTGGATCACAGCCTCCGGCGGCCCGTTCCGCAAGCTGCCGCTCGACCGGCTCGACGCTGTGACGCCCGAGGAGGCGCTGCGGCACCCGAACTGGGATATGGGGCCAAAGATCACCATCGACTCGGCCACAATGATGAACAAGGCGCTCGAGGTGGTCGAGGCCAAATGGCTCTTCGGCCTGCCAGTTGAGCGGATACGCGTGGTCGTGCATCCGCAGTCGATCGTTCACTCGATGGTGGAGTTTGTGGACGGCTCGACGATCGCGCAGCTCGGGCTGCCGGACATGCGGGTGCCCATCCAGTACGCGCTGACCTGGCCGGAGCGCCGCGAGAGCCCGGTGGCGGCGGCGAACCTGGCTGAGGTGGGGCGGCTGGACTTCGAGGCGCCCGACCGCGAGCGGTTCCCCGCCCTCGGCCTCGGCTTCCGCGCCGCGGCGGTCGGCGGAACGATGGGCGCGGTGCTCAACGCAGCGAACGAGGCGGCGGTGGCCGCGTTCGTGGACGGGCGGCTGCCGTTCCGCGGCATCGCCGCAGCGGTAGCGGCGGCGATGGACGCTCATGAGGTGACCGAGGACCCGAGCCTGGAGGCGATCGCGGCGAGCGACCGCTGGGCTCGCCAGCAAACGGAGGCCTCGATATCGGCGCGCTCATAGCCATCAAGGGCATCGTGCTGGCCGTGCTCGGCTTCGGCTTCATGATCTTCGTGCACGAGCTGGGACACTTCCTGGCGGCGAAGCTCGTGGGGGTGCGGGTCGAGCGGTTCTCGTTCGGCATGGGGCCGAGGCTGTTCGGCCGGAAGTGGGGCCAGACGGACTACATGGTCTCGGCAGTGCCGATCGGCGGCTACGTGAAGATGGCGGGCGGCGACGAGGGCGAGGAGTCCAAGGGCGCGCCCGACGAGTTCGTCTCCAAGTCACCCGGCCGCCGCGCCCTGATTATCTTCGCAGGACCCCTCTTCAGCGTCCTCTTCGGCTTCCCGCTCATGATGGGCGTGTATCTGATCGGGCGCGACATGCTGATGCCACAGGTCAGCCACGTGCTAATCGACAGCCCCGCATGGAACGCGGGGGTGAAGCACGGCGACTGCATCGAGCGGTTCGGCGACGAGCCGATCGAGACGTTCGCGCAACTCCGCATCGCCGTCCTCAGCTCGCCGTCGGGCGAGTCGCTGCCCCTGGTCGTCCGGCGCGGCGGGCGGACGCTGACCCTCGACGTCACGTTGCCCAGGCAGGAGGGGCTGGGCGTGGTCTGCGCCTTCGAGACCACCGAGGTCTCCGCCATCACCCCCGCCTCACCCGCGGCCGAGGCGGGCATCAAGAAGGGGGACGTCCTCAAGACCCTCAACGGCGAGCCGATCCGCGGCTGGACCCACTTCCGCCGCCGCGTCCTCAGTTGTCCGGGTGAGACGGTCACCCTGGGGATCGAGCGAGGCGGCAGCCCCCTCACCGTCGAGGTCACGCCGAAGCCAGTGCCCAGGAAGACCCCAGGCTTCACCGTCCGGCTCCCGCGCGAGATCGGGCGCGTGCGCAAGGGCTTCCCCGCCGACGGGACGCTGAAGGTCGGCGACCGGATCGTGAAAGTCAACGACCGCACCGTCGAGGACTGGTGGGCCATCGAAGACGCCGTGGCGGAAGGCCCGGCGACGGTGGCGCTGACCGTCGAGCGCGGCGAGGAGACGCTCACCGCCGAGCTGGCCCGCGCGTGGGGCCAGTGCGCCGCCGATACCCTCGGCGTGACCCCCCGCCTCACATACATCGTCGCCGACGTCCAGACGACCACGGAGCCGCAAATCCAGCCCGGCGACGAGCTCGTGACGGTGGGCGAGGACGTGGCCAGGGCCTTCCGCGAGCGCGCCCTGCTCTATCGACCGCCACCCGACGTCCTGCCTGACATCGCCGGCGTGAAGAGCATCACCGTCAGGCGGGGCGACGAGATGCTCGATATCGCCATCCACCCCAGTGAGATGCAGGTCGGGCAGCTCGGGATCAAGGCCACCTGCCGCTCGACACTGTTCAAGACAGGCCTCATCGGCTCCCTGAGGCCGGCGTTCGGGGAGACGGTGGCTGCGGCTAAGCTCGTCTATGTGGTGCTGCGCAAGCTCATCGGCCGCGACGTGCCCAGCGGGTCGGTGGCGGGCCCCCTCGGCATCCTCCAGATCACCTACACACAGGCCACCCAGGGCTTCTCCGAGTTCCTGCACCTGATCGGCATGATCACCGTGAACATCGGGGTGTTGAACCTCCTGCCGCTGCCGCCGCTCGACGGCGGGCGCCTGGTGTTCCTGGCCTATGAGAAACTCAGGGGCAAGGCCCCCAACCGAAAGGTCCAGGAGATCATCCTGCTCACCGGGGTCGCCCTCCTCGTCGTCGTGCTGCTGTGGGCGACCAAGAACGACATTGTCCGCATCATGAACAGCTTGAGGGGCGGCCTCCTGTAACACACCGCCCCGCCCAGAGAGGAGCGAGACGCAACGATGGCCGAGGACGCACGGATCGAGGACCAGGTGAAGCAGATGATCGTCGAGCGGCTCTTCCTCGACGCAGACCCCGCCGACATCGCCGACGACGACGTGCTGGTGGAGACCCTCGACGTGGACTCGATTAAGCTGCTGGAGATCGTCATCGGCATCCAGGAGGCCTACGAGTTCGAGATCGACGACGACGAGTTCAGCCCTGAGCGCTTCGAGACCGTCGCCGCCATCGCCGCATTCGTCCGCGAGAAGACAGGAGGCGAGCAGGCATAGCCCACGCTGCCCCGACCGCCCGGCATCCGGCATCCTGCGGGCAGGCCCTGGCATCTGGCATCTGATACCTGGCATTAGGAGCCCGTCGCCCCCGGCGAGCCCGGCAGCCTATGGACGAGCCCCTCTTCTTCCCATACGCCGACCGCCGCCTCTTCGGCGTCCTGCATACGCCCCAGGTCCCGACGCGAGGGGCGGGCGTCGTCCTGTGTCCTCCCTTCGCCGAGGAGCTGAAGCAGGCCTGCCGCATCTTCGCCGAGCTCGCCCGCCGGCTGGCCGGCCAGGGCTTCCCCTGCCTGCGCTTCGACTACCGCGGCACGGGCGACAGTGAGGGCCCCTTCACCGAGTTCACCCTGGCAGGCGCCATCGAGGATATCGGCGCGGCGGCCGCCTTCCTCCGCGAGCGCACGGGGGTCGAGCGGATCGGGCTCGTGGGCCTGCGGCTCGGCGCCAGCCTCGCCTCGCAGGCCGTCGCGCAGGGACTCGACGCCGCCCCCATCGTCCTCTGGCAGCCCATCGTCAACGGCAAGCTCTTCTACCGGCTGAACATCCAGCGGATGCTCATCCGTCAGATGATGACCTCCGGCGCAGCCGAAGGCGAGCGGCAGACCGCCGACGCCGCGACAATCGACCTCGACGGCTACCTCGCCAGCCGAGCCATGTGCAACGAGATCAAGGCCCTCGACCTCACCAACGCCCACGCGCCGCCCGCCCCCACCCTCCTCTGCCAGTTCGCCCACACTCCCGAGCCCACCGGCGAGCTCGCCCCGCTCGCCGACAGGCTCCGCCCAGAGCACGATGCCTTCCTCGGCTTCCTCATCGAGCCCTTCTGGCAGCGGCTCGGCCACGTGGACTGCGCGCCCGCCATCGACGCCACCGTCGCCTGGCTCGTCGGGCGCCCCCCCCCGCAACCGTGAGCACGACGCCGCTCGATCTGTGTGGACTCCCGCACTGCCACGCGCTATACTGCCACGTGGTGATGGACACCCAAGGGGCACGCAGCGTTGGAGGCCATGCCAAATGAGACGGGTGACGGTCGCAGTCGCCGTGGCTGTCGCGCTGCTCGCCGCGGCGGCGGAGGCGGACACGCTGGCCTACGGCGACGGGAGGAAGCTCGCGGGACGCGTCGAGGACGTCACGATCCTCTGTGACGGGGTGCCCGGCGTCTACGCGCGCAAGGCCATCCTGGCCATCGCCATGGGCACGGAGGGCACCGTCACCGTCTCGCTGGATACGGGGCCGCAGCGCTCGGGCACGCTTAGCGCCGTGCACTTCCGCACGGCCGAGGGCGTCCTGACCGTTCGAGGCGATAAGGTCGCCGCCATCACGATTCGCGACGACAAGGCAGCCAAGGCCCTTGGCGGCACGTCCGAGGAGCCCGTCCCCAAGAACACCGGGCCGACGGATGCCGAGAAGGAGGCCGCCGCCGAGGCCAAGAAGCGCCGCGACGCCAACCTCTCGCTGCGCAACATGGCCTGGGACAAGGCGGAGGATATCCGCAAGGACGAGGTCAACGCGCTCAAGGCCGAGCGGATGGACGACTGCCGCAAGGTCGCCCAGGAGATCCGCCGCATCGAGCAGACTATCGAGCGCAAGGAGCGGGAGCGCCGCGAGGCCGAGCGGCGGTGGCGGGAGGCCGAGCGGCGCTGGCGCAACGCCGCCGCCGAAGGCCGCTCCCGCGGGCGCCGCCCCAGGAAGCCCACCCACAACGATGGCATGGAGAACGACCGCAGGAGCCTCGACAAGGCGAAGGGCAAGAAGGCAGAGCTCCAGCGCGAGATCGCCGCGGCCATCCGCAAGATCGACGACCGCGAGGATCTCCGCAAGCGCCGCGTCGAGACCACCTACGCGCGCCAGAAGCTCGCCCTCCAGGCCGGCGAGCCCCTCACCATCGACCAGATGATCGCCAGATACAAGGCCGCGCTCGCCCTCGACGGCAAGCCTCAGAAGAAGTCCACCGACAGCAAGCGCGAGAACGACCCCGCCAGGAAAGGCGGGTGAGTGCGGCTGCACCCCCGTGGACTCCCGCCCTGCGGCCGGGTATGCTGGTTACGGCATAGGAACGGTCCGACTATGTTGCTGGAGGCTCACGCATGACACGAGCGGCCATCCTGTTCGCCGCGATCCTCGCCGTCCTGACCCCGTTGGCCGCAGGGGCTGAGGATCCGCAGGCCGTGCTGCGCGCGATCCTCGCGGAGGCCCGCCGGCGGGTCGAACAGCCGGTCGAGGCCGCTGAGCCGGAGGCTGACCCCAAGCCCCTCCGCAAAGAGGCCCTCGCCCGCAACGTCGCCCTGCGCAACGCCTTCTGGGACAAGGCGGAAGCCCTCCACAAGCAGGAAGTGGCGGCCCTCAAGGACGAGCGGATGGACGAGTGCCGCCAGGTGGCGCAGGAGATCGCCCGCATCGAGCAGACCATCAAGGAGAAGGAGCGGGAGCGCCGCAAGGCCGAGCGTGGCATCCTGGACGGTGGCGGGGTCGGCGAGGGTGGCGTGCCCCTCGGCGAAGGCTCCGGCGTCCGCCGCCACCGCCGCAACAGGGCCACCCCCAACGACGGCCTCGACGACGACAAGAAGGCCCTCAAGCAAGCCCAGCAGAACAAGCGTCGGCTCCAGGCCGAGATCGCCGCTGCCATGAAGCAGCTCGCTCAGCTTGAGGCCCTCCGCAAGCGCCGCGTCGAAGCCGCCTACGCACGCCACAAGCGCGCCATCGACGCCGGCGAGAACCTCGCCACCGACCAGATGGTCGCCACCTACAGGGCCGCCCTCGACGTCGCCGTCCCCGAGAAGAAGCCCCAGCCGAAGCCGAAGGAAGGCGAGAAGGCCAAGCCGGGGCGCGACAGGGAAGGATGAGGCCCGCCAGTCGCGAACGGAAGGCGCTGGACGAGCCGGTCAATGCCCCCGGATCGCCCGTTCGAGCACAGGCAGGAGCGTGTCGGCGATGAGGCGCTGGCCACGTGGGTCGGGGTGGATTCCGTCAGGAATGAGGTCATCCCGCTGCGGATGCTGCTGGAAGGCCTCGTAGACCTCTGCCATGGGGAGGCCCAGCTCCGTCGCCAGGGCGCGCGTGACCGCGGCATAGGCCGCGACAAGGTAGTTCAGCCCGTTCTCCACGTATGCCGGCAGCTCCCTGAGCCAGTAGTGGGCGCTCATGGGCACGGACGTGCACAGGACGACCCCGGCGCCTGCGTGGCGGATCCGGGCGATGATGGCGCGCATCAGCCGCTCGAACTCCTCGATGGGCACCCGGGGCGTGTCGGCCACGCCGTCGGGCGGGCGGAAGTAGCCGGCGTCGTTCGTCCCGAGCATGAGCGTCACCCAGTCGGGCTCGTGGGCGAGCACGTCGCGGTCGAGCCGCTCGGCCACGAGGGGTGCAACGTCGGCGTTCACCCCAGCGTTGATCACCTCGAGCGGCTGGCCGAGCCGCTCGGCCAGCGCCCCCTGCACGAGGGTGCGCCAGGCCGTCGCCTCGGTCACGGCTGACCTGCCGACGCAGTTCGTCGTCGAGTCGCCCAGCGCCACGAGCCGGATCATCGCTCATCTCCTGCCAGCGTCCCGCCAGCCGCGGATTCTACCCTGCCCTCGATGCTCCCGCAACGCCGCCGCAGAGATCGGGGTTGACAGGCGTGAGGCGGGCGGCCATAATGCGGTTGCGCGGTGGGGCAGAAGGACGTGACGTGATGCTGAGACGCGGCCAGAGGCAGGGGTTCTCACTCATCGAGCTGCTCGTGGTCGTGGCGGTGATCGCCATCCTGGCCGCGATGCTGATGCCGGCCATCCTGCGGTCCATGCGCAGCGCCACCGCCAGCGCCTGCACGAGCAACCTCAAGCAGCTCCACGCCGGCATCCTCATGTACGTCAAGGACTTCGATCTGCTGCCCGCCGCCGGCGACGGCCCCTGGCGCCGGTGGTACAACCACATCGAGGAGCTGTACCTCCGCGACGTCAACATCTTCGCCTGCCCTGGCAACAAGAGCGTGCCCTACGGGTACGGCCTCAACTACCGCTTTTACTCCGGCCCCAACATCACCGGCGTCAGCATCCAGTACCTGTGGTACAACGTCCTGCCCATGGACCTGGTCCGCGTGCCCTCCGCGTCCATCCTCACCTGCGACACCGGCTATGTCGAGCCCGCCACCATGGACCTGCCTGTCACGGAATGGAAGGAGCGCAGCCGCGTGATCAGCCGGGGCTTCGTCCGCTTCCCCCAGTGCGCCGCCCCGCTCGGCGACACCGAGGGGAGCTGGACCTACCCGTGGTGGAAGACCGACCCGTGGCGCCCCTTCCCGCGCCATCCCGGCCCGCGAGGCAACTTCCTGTTCTTCGACGGCCACGTCGATGGCTACGACGTCCAGAAGATCATCGACTTCAACTACCTGGACCCCGAGTGCCTGTACGACTACAAGTAGGCCGCCGCCAGTGGGCGAGCGGCGGCATTCCAGACACCAGATTCCAGATGCCAGATGATCGTGGGCTGGCATCTCGGCGCGCGGCACGGAGGATAATGCGATGGGCGCTGGGAGAACGGGCGGCAAGGGCAAGAAGGTGGGGCGTCGGACCTTCCTGAAGGGCGCAGGTGCGATTGCGGCGGGCGCGGCAGCGCTCAGACCGGCTTTCACGATCGCTGGCGAGGGGGCGCAGGGGGCGAACGACCGTCCCGGGGTCGGCTTCATCGGCACAGGCGGGCGCTGCGGCTCCCACATGAGCATCGTCCACGCCCTCCAGAGCCAGGGCAAGGCCCAGGCCGTCGCCGTCTGCGATATCTACGGCCCAAGCCTCCGCAACGCCGCCAAACGCACCGGCGGCAAGCCCTACAAGCACCACCAGGATCTGCTCGCCGACCCCAACGTGGATATCGTCTGCATCGCCACCCCCGACCGCCACCACGCGCCCCAGGCCATCGACGCCGTGAAGGCGGGCAAGGACGTCTACGTCGAGAAGCCGCTCACCCACTGGACCCAGTTCGACCTCGCCCGCGAGCTCGCCGAGCTGACCGCCAGGCACAAGCGCATCGTGCAGGTCGGCACCCAGTACATGGCCGACGAGGCCTACGGCCAGGTCCTCGAGCTCATCAAGCAGGGGATCATCGGCAAGCCCGTCCACGCGCAGGCCGGCTACTTCCGACGCGGCGACTGGGGCGAGCGCATGCGCATCCACAACGCCAAGGCCAAGCCCGGCCCCGACCTCGACTGGGAGGCATTTCTCGGCGACGCCCCCAAGGTCCCCTTCTCCGTCAGCCGCTTCTTCCAGTGGCGGCTCTACTGGGACTACGCGGGCGGCCCGTCCACCGACCTGCTCGTCCACACCTACACCCCGATCTTCTGCATGCTCGGCGTCGAGTGGCCCGAGCGGGTGGTCGGCATGGGCGGCAAGTGGCAGTACGACGGCCTCCGCGAGGTGCCCGACACCTTCAACATGGTCATCGACTACCCCGGCGGCCCGAGCGTGGTGCTCATGAACACCCTGAGCAACGCCACGGGCTGCCAGAGCTTCATCCGCGGCACCAACGGCCTGCTGAGCTTCCAGGGCCGCCGCATCGTCATCACCCCGCACAAGGCCAAGAAGCCGAGCCACGTCATCGACTCCAAGGGCCACGGCGACACCGGCAAGATGTGGCTCAACCTGCTCGAGTGCGTCAAGACCCGCCAGCGGCCCTTCAGCCCCGTGGACGTCGGTGCCATGGTCCAGGCCCCCCTCAGCATGTCCATCCTCTCCTACCGCGAGAGCAAGGTCGCCCGCTTCGACACCAAAGCCCAGAAGATCATCCTCTGAATCGTCCCCGTCCTCGTCCTCGATTCGGCTCGTAGAGGGGGTTGATCGTGTCCCACCTTCGCACCGCCGCGATCATCGCCTGTCTCCTCACGTCGATCGCTCTCTCCGCGGAGGACCCCGTCGTGCGCGACATCGGCTCTCGCCGCGAGCTGTTCGTGGACCACTGGCTCATCGACACCCTCAAGGGCGCCCGCCTCACCCTCCACCACCCCGTGCCCCGCGAGGCCGTCCTGCGCTTCGACAAGCCCTGGGAAGGCCCCTTCTGCGCCTACGTCACCGTCATCAAGGACGGCGATCTCTTCCGCATGTACTACCGCGGCTTCCCCGATGTCGCCAAGGGGGCCGGCCAGATCACCTGCTACGCCGAGAGCCGCGACGGCATCCAGTGGACGAAGCCCAAGCTCGGCCTCTTCGAGGTCTGCGGCACGAAGGACAACAACGTCATCCTGGCCGGCGCCGGGGCCGTGAATCACAACTTCTGCCCGTTCCTGGACACGAAGCCCGGCGTGCCCAAGGAGCAGCGCTACAAGGCCATCGGCGGCTCCAACAAGACCGGCCTCATCCCCCACGTCTCCGCCGACGGCATCCACTGGAAGCGCCTCCAGGACAAGCCGATCATCACCAAGGGCGCCTTCGATTCGCAGAATCTCGCCTTCTGGTCCGAGGCCGAGGGCCGCTACCTCGCCTACTTCCGCATCTTCCACCAGGGCAAGCGCGGCATCAGCCGGTGCACGTCGAAGGACTTCCTCACGTGGTCGGAGCCGCAGCGGATGACCTACGGCGACACGCCGCTCGAGCACCTCTACACCAACCAGACCCAGCCCTACTTCCGCGCGCCCCACCTCTACATCGCCACCCCCGCCCGTATCGTCTTCGGCCGCACCGTCCCCACCCCCGCCGAGCTCGAGGCCCTCGGCGTCCACAAGAGCCAGACCAACGCCTGCTCCGACGGCGTGCTCCTCACCAGCCGCGGCGGCACCGTCTACGACCGCACCTTCATGGAATCTTTCATCCGCCCCGGCCCCGGCGTCGAGCACTGGACCGCCCGCAGCAACTACCCCGCCCTCGGCATCGTCCCCACCGGCCCCGCCGAGCTCTCGATCTACGTCCGCCGCTGCTACGCTCAGGCCACCGCTCACATGGAGCGCCTCACCCTCCGCACCGACGGCTTCGCCTCCGTCAGCGCCGGCTACGGGGGCGGCGAGATGATCACGAAGCCGCTGACTTTCAAGGGCAAGCAGCTCGACGTCAACTTCGCCACCTCCGCCGCCGGCGACATCCGCATCGAGCTCCAGGACGCCGCCGGCAAACCCATCCCCGGCTTCGCCCTCGCCGACTGCCCTCCCCTGATCGGCGACGCCATTGACCGCACGGTCGCCTGGAAGAAGGGCACCGACCTCGCCTCGCTCGCCGGCAAGCCCATCCGCCTC
>CAZDNN010000138.1:0-12572 GCA_964506385.1 uncultured Planctomycetota bacterium | reverse complement strand
GGGTTGCCGGCCCCATGCCTGCCCCGTCCGCGACGGAGTTTTGAGATAGTTTCTTTGGGCTCAGTAGCTCTTCAGGACGTACTGCTTCCAGGCGGCCTCGAACTCGGTGAGGGAGGCGCCGAATGCCTCGCGGAGGGCCTGCTCCTGCGACTTGCCCTCCTTGAGCCGGACGATGAAGCGCCCGGTGCGCCGCCGCAGGCTCTTGCTGCTCGCCATGAAGTCCACCAGGCTCCACGCCTGGGCGTACGACGCAGCGTCCGTGGGGGGGAATTGCGCTCGCCAGAATCGCGCGAGCGGCACGGTCCGGCCCTGCGCCACCATGGCCTTCACGACCTTCAGCCACAGCCCCCGCCGCGATCGCTCGGGCTTGTGCTGAAACTCGAAGTACTGCGCGAAGCCCTCGTGCAGCCACGTGTTGATGTGCCCCTCCGCGCGGAACAGGCCGAGGAAGACGTGGGTCATCTCATGGATCAGGGTCTGCTTCAGAAGCGTATGGTCGTTGTTGTGGAGGAAGAGGACGATGAGAGGGCGCTTGCGGTTGATGCTGGTGTAGCCGCCGCTGTGGGCCGCGGTCCTGCCGTGGATGGTAGCGGCGAAGCGCAAGAACTCCCCGTGGGTGGCGAAAAGGATGATGTAGCAGTGCTCCTCCCAGACCTTCTCGCCATCGCGCAGGGGGAAGAGGTCGTGGAGCTTGCGGTAGGCCTTCTCGCACAGCCCGGCATACTCCGAGCCCATCTCCGCGGGGACGGAGAACTCGATGACGAAATGCGCCGTCACGATGCGGTGCGGGCAGTGGGTCCCCTTGGTGACCTTCTGCGGCGCGCTGGCCGTCACGCTGCCTGCGGCCAGCACGGCGAGGGCGCAGGCGAGCAGACGCCAACGGGTCATGACGCCTCTCCTGGTGCGGCGTGGACAACCACCGAGTCGCCGTCGTCGGCGGCGGCGTGGAGTGCAGGGAGGTGGCGCGGCTCGACCCGGGCCTCGATGACGACCTGCTCGTCGCGGCGCTCCGTGGACAGCACGTGCCCGACGCGGTGGAGGCAGGCCTGGATGCGGCCGTTGCCCGCGTGGCATTGGACTGTGACCCGCGTCTCGCGGCTCCTGATCGACTCGCCGACGCGGGCGGCGAGGCTGTCGAGGCCGGTGCCCTCGATGGCCGAGACCCGCACGTGGTTCGGGCAGACGGCAGCCACCAGCTCGGCCTCGGGCGTCGGGTGGGCCACATCGATCTTGTTGAAGGCCGCGAGGGACGGCGTGTCCGCACAGCCGATCTCCGCCAACGCCTCGATGACCGTCTCGGTCTGGTGCAGGCAGTCAGGGTGGCTGATGTCGATGACGTGAAGCAACAGGTCGGCTTCCGTGGCCTCCTCGAGCGTGGCGTGGAAGGACGCTACCAGGTGGTGGGGGAGGCGGCGGATGAAGCCGACGGTATCGCTGAGGAGCACTCGGCGGCCGCCGTCCAGCTCCCACACACGGGTCTTCGTGTCCAGGGTGGCGAACAAGCGGTCCTCGACGAAGCTCTCGGCGCCCGTGAGGGCGTTGAGCAGCGTGCTCTTGCCCGCGTTGGTGTAGCCGACAAGGCAGACCTTGAACTCGTCGCGGCGGGCAGCGACCTCGCGGGACTTGCGCAGCGCGATGTGCTCGAGCTCGCGGCGCATCTCGCTCATGCGGCGCTGCATGGCCCGGCGGTCGCTTTCGAGCTGGCGCTCGCCCGGACCGCGGGTGCCGATGCCGCCGCCGTGGCGGTCCAGGTGGCTCCACATCCGGGTCAGCCGGGGGAAGGTGTACTCGAGCTGGGCGAGCTCGACCTGGACTTTCGCCTGGCGGGTCTTGGCGCGGGTGGCGAAGATATCGAGGATAAGCTCGCTACGGTCGAGCACCTTGGTCGCCGAGACAGCTTCGAGAGCGTGGATCTGGCTGGGGCGCAGATCGTGGTCGCAGAGGATCGCGTCGGCGTCCACCGCCGCGCACAAGCGGGCCAGCTCCTCGGCCTTGCCGCGGCCGACGTACGTGTGGGGGTCGATGCGGTCGAGCCGTTGGGCCAGCCGCTCGACGACATGGGCGCCAGCCGTGCGCGCCAGGCGGGCCAACTCGTCGAGGGGATCCTCGCCGCCGTGGTCCTCCCCGGGCAGCAGCACGCCCACCAGGATCGCACGCTCCCGGCGGACCGACAGCTCGGTTCGTTTCGGTTCCTGCAACACGGCCTCCAGTGCGAACGAGTGCCCGCTCATGCCGGATTATACCAGCCGCCGGCGGGGAGTCAAGGTAGTGGGCCGACATGCGCCGGCAGCGGCACTGGACAGGAAGTGACACTGGAGAAGGGGACTAGCGATAGCGCATCACTGAGCCCCCCTGAGGGAGGCGAGCGCCTTAGCGACAGCTTCTGCCAGCGCGGCGCGCTCGTCGTTGGTCGGCTCGCCTCTGAGGCCCGCGGCGGGCTTCGCCTCGAGGCCCTCGAGGGCGCCGATGGCCTTGGCGTCGCCGATGGCGCCGAGTGCCTGGATCGCTGCGAGGCGGACGTCGAAGTGCCGCGAGCTGAGCAGCTTGGACAGCGGCTCGGTGGCCTCCGCGAGCCGCAGCGCCCCAGCGCCCGAGGCGGCGCCTGCGGCGATGTCGGGCTCGCCGCTGCGCAGTCCCTCCAGGATCTTCTCCTTGGCGGTCGCGTCGCCGAGGCGACCGAGGGCCTCGAGTGCGGCGCCGACCACGCGGGGCTCCTCGCGGTCGAGGAACGGCCGAAGCCGCTCGACATCCTCCGCCTCGCCGATCTCGCCGAGGCGGCGCACCGCCTGGGCCACCATCCCCGGCTCGGGGTTCTGGAGTTGGAGGCGGTAGACCTCGCGTTGCTCGCGGAGGTTGACGTCGTGACGGTCGTCCCCGCACGAGCGCAAGGTGAGCAGGAGGGCGGTCCCAGCTACGACCACGGCGACCGGCGGGAGCACCTGCCGCCACGTGATCCGGTACTCACCCCAGATGGGCATCGCCGCGCTCCGTAGCCATGTGCGTAAGTGCAGAGCCGCCACAGGATTCTACCGCCGGTCCAGCGCCGTGTCAACCGCCGAAGAGGCCCCGCGCCGAGCAAGGGGCGGCTGGCGACTCGAAAAAACAGGCCGCGCCTGCCTGGCAGCCGTAGCTGGATTGACGGTGCCGGGATACGAGGCTAGAATGGGGGCCTGGTCGGGTGGCGGTCCGATGGCGGATCAGGAATATCGAGTCAGGCACTATGTTCACGGGCATCGTCGAAGCCATGTGTCCCGTCGTGGGGTTGCGGCGCGGGGCGACGTGGCGGATCATCCTCGACCTCGGTGGCCTCGCCGAGGACACAAAGCTGGGCGACAGCATCGCGGTCAACGGGGTGTGCCTGACCGTCGCAGCGCTGAGCGGCACCCAAGCGTCGTTCGACGCCATCGGCGAAACCATCGGCCGCACGGCCCTCGCCCGCCTGGCGGAGGGCGAGAGGGTCAACGTCGAGCGCTCCCTGCGGATGGGCGACCGTATCAGCGGCCACTTCGTGGCCGGTCACGTGGATGGCGTGGGGACGATCCGCGCGAAGGACGAGCGGCCAGAGCAGGCGGTGGTGCGGGTCGCCGTCGCGCCCGAGCTGACGGCGCTCATGGCGGTCAAGGGCTCGGTGGCCGTCGATGGCGTCAGCCTGACGCTGGTGGACGTGAGCCGCGACAGCTTCGCCGTCGCCCTCATCCCATACACCCTGGCCGAGACGACCCTGGGCATCAAGGGGGCAGGCGACCCCGTCAACGTCGAGATCGACCTCCTCGCCCGCTACGTCGCCCGCCTGCTCGGGCGCGGTGCGGGCCTCTCCGAGGGCCTCCTCCACGAGCACGGCTTCTGCTGAGGAACGGGCACGCGCAAGTGCCAGACTCTCGCAGGCTAGCAGCCCGTGGCAGAAGTCCGTTCGGACTGCGTGCGGGTCTTCGGGCCGATCTCCGCGTTGCGAGATCTCGACGAATCCACCGATTCGCCTGCGATCTCGCGCCTTGACCTCGGCCCGAATCCCTCGCACTCGTCTGCGAAGGACTTCTGCCACGGACTGCTAGGTGGCGTCGGCGATCAGCTCGTCTGCGAGACGGCGGACCGCGTCGGGGCCCTCGGCCTGGAAGAGGTCCCACGTTGCCGCGTCCGCGAGGCGCTCGAGGATGGGCCGGCGGCGGGCGATGTCGCGGATGCTGGCCAGGATAAGCGCCCGCAGCTCCGCCAGGAGGGCGACGTACTCAGCGTAGGCGGGTGGGAACTGCTCTTCGAGGCTCTCGCGCAGCCGCCGCGAGAGGGCGGGCGCAGCGCCGCCACTGCATACGCTGAGGGTCAGCTCCCCACGAGCCAGGACGGAGGGGACGATGAAGTCGCACTCGGCCGGTGTATCGACGACGTTGACCCACGCCCCTGCCTGGCGGGCAGCGTGCGACACGCGGCGATTGACCTCGGCATCGTCGGTAGCGGCGAAGACGAGAATGGCTCCCGCGACATGGCGCTCGTCGAACGGCTCATCGATGAGCTGGAGGCCTTCGAGCTGGAGCAGCTCGGGGCAGCAGCCAGGGCTCACCACGGTGACCTGGGCGCCCGCCGCGATCAGCGACCGCGCCTTGCGGAACGCAACCCGCCCGCCGCCGACGACCAGGCAGGGCCTTCCCTCCAGGCACAAGTTGATCGGGAACGTCGGGCTCATGGGCGCTCCGTGCAGGGCGGTCAGCGCTCGCGGGTGACCGCGAAGTCGGCGAGTGCGAGGAGGGCGCTGCGCGCTGGGCGGTCGGGGAGGAAGTCGAGCTGCGCCGCCCCGTCGTGGATGTAGCCGCGCGCCTTGCGCTCGCAGTAGGCGAAGGCGCCCGTGCGGGCCAGCAGGTCCGCGAGACGGTCGCGCAGGCCGTCGGCCTCGGGATCCGCGAGAAGGTCCTCCAGCTCCCTGAGATCGGCGGCCTGCCCCGCCTCGCGGAGGCGGATGAGCGGGAGGGTGAGCTTGCCGCCGCGGAGATCCGTGCCGAGGGTCTTGCCCACGGTGTTCTCGTCGCCGCGGATGTCAAGACAGTCGTCGGCGATCTGGAAGGCGATGCCAAGGCCGCGGCCGAAGGTGCCGAGCCGCTCCAGATGCCCGTCGCTCTCGCCGGCGAGCGAGGCGCCCAGCGAGCACGCAACGCTGCACAGCGCTCCCGTCTTCTTCGCAATGATCTCCAGGTAGCGGCTCTCCTGTAGCTCGGGCTGCCGGCGGGCCATAAGCTGGAGGAGCTCGCCCTCGCAGACCTCGCGGACGGCAGCCGCCAGCAGCCTGTTCTCGACCGGGCCGGCGAACTGGACGAATGTCTCGATTGCGCGCGCGAAGAGCAGGTCGCCGAGGAGGATCGAGACGTCGTCGCCCCACGCGGCGTTCACCGTGGTGCCGCGGCGGCGCCGCTCGGCGGCGTCCACCACGTCGTCGTGGACGAGTGTGGCGGTGTGGATGAGCTCGACTACGGCGGCGGCCTGGATGTGGCGATCGTCGATGCCGCCGCAGGCGCTGCCGCTGAGCAGCAGCAGGGCGGGGCGCAGACGCTTGCCTCCGTAGCGGGCCGCGTGGTCCGCGAGCTCCGCGAGCGCGGGATCGCAGTCGCGGAACTCGCTGGCCAGCAGCGCGGTGGACGCCTCGAGCTCGTCGCGGATCGGCGCGTAGATGTCGGCCAGTGAGGGGGGCATTTGCACCGCTCTGTCGGTTCTGCCAGCCCGTCTGCCGGAAGTGATCTCAGGCGCCTGCGCGTCAGGCGAGCTGGACCCGCTTCCGCATGTACCATTCGCACGCGGCCACGGCGATGAAGAGGATCATGAACAGCGGGCCGTGGTAGAGCTTCACCTTCACCGGCTCGCTCTTGCGGTCCTGCTCCGCCGTGAGGCTGTCGGCCAGGTCCTTGAGGCCCAGCCAGGAGCAGTATGTGCCGCCAGTGCGGTCGGCGATCTGCTTGAGCAGCGTCTCGTTGAGGCTGAGTTCGGCCATCTCGAGGTCAGGCCGCCCGACCGTGAAGTCAACGGTCACGTCCTTGCCGAGTTGCGTGCCTGCCTGCTTGGCGGAGAAGACGGCGGTGTGCTTCCCTGGCGTCTCGGGCCGGAAGGTGACCCGGTACTCGCCGAGCTTGCCGTCCACCTTCGGGAGGTCGAGCCGCGTGCGTCGCTTCGAGGGGTCCACGACCGAGACGTAGACGGCGGCCTCCCCAGTGGCCTGTCCCTCGGAGTCGCGGACGTAGGCGACGAGGCGGACCTCCTCGCCCGGCTCGTACTCGCTCTTGTCCGTGTAGGCGGTGATCCCGGGCTTCTGGTCGCGCTTGACCTCCTCGCTGGCGAGCCAGCGGATGGCCTGGCCCCAGAGCTTGACGTACGGGTTCTCGCGCCCGAGCCCCCGGTTGGGCAGGTACCAGCGGTGGGTTGTGTCCGCAGTGATGATCATCGAGCGCCCTGTGCCGGCGTTCTGGACCGCGATGACGGCCATGGGCTTGCCGTCGGGCCCCTTCGCCGACGGATGGACCGCGAGGACCGAGGCGATGGGCTTGGCCGCGGCGACGCGGGTGCAGCCAGCGAGCTTCTGCATGGGCTGCTCGGCCGCGCGCTCCTTGGTCGGGAAGAAGCGCTCGATGCCCGAGAAGATGGGATGCACGGCGCCGTCGTCGGTGAGCTGCCAGATGAAGTCGCCGTTCTCCTGCCCGATGGTCGCCGAGCCGAACCACACGGGCGCCAGTTGCTCGATCGGCGTGCCAACGTACTTGCCCGGCCCGAGCGCCGTCACCCCGCCCATCAGCAGCAGGCCGCGGCCATCGAGCACCGCCTCCTTGATGTCCAGGAGCTGGTTATTGGTGAACAGGCTGCGGTGGACGTCGCCGAGGATGATGACGTCGAAGCGCTTCCAGGTCTGGAGGTTCGTCGGGATCTGGTTGAGCGTGAGGCCCTGGATATTGCCGCGCTGGAGGAACTTGCCTTCGCGGCTCTTCACCAGGTAGAGCAGCTCGACGTTGGGGTCGGTCTGGAGGGTGCGCATGAGCCACTTGCCCTCGGACCGCAGGACGCCCTCGATGTAGAGCACCTTGATCTTCGGGCCGGTGACGTTGATCGTGATGGCCTTGCGGTTGTCGGCAGTCTGCGCCTCGTCTGGCAATGGCTCCACCTCGATGTGGCCGTCGATGCGGCCCATCTTGGTGGGCGTGAACTTCATGACGACCCGCTGCGCGCCCTTCTGCGCGTCGAGCACCACCTCCTGGCTCGCCAGCTCCTTGCCGTCCTTGCTCTTCAGGGCGACCCGGGCCGGCCGGTTGCCGTAGCCGCGGGCATCGACAAACACCTTGATCTCTGTAGTGTTGTCCTTCGCCACGAAGTCATCGTGCTCGACGCTGGTAACCGCCACGTTGCGAAAGTCCTCGGCGGCCTCGATGCGGACGCCAAAGCCGACGGTGTGGAACGGCACGCCGAGGGCCACGAGCTTCTCGACGGGCTTCTTCCCCGAGTTGTCGATCCCGTCGGAGAGCAGCACGGCGCCGACCACGTGCTCCTGGGTATGCTTGGCGAGGCTGTGGCTGGCGCTCGCGGCCATGTCGGTGAGCTCGCCGTCGGCCTCGACCTCCTTGAGCTGGCGCAGGGTTATGCGCTGCGCGGTGGCACCGAACCGGTAGAGCCGGACAGTGAACTGCTTGCTCAGGGTGTTGAGGAAGCCGCCCTGGCGCAGGTTGGTCTTCGCCACCTCGATGCGCTCGCCCACCTTGGGGTCCGAGTGGCTCATGCTGGCGGATGTGTCGAGCAGCACGACCATCGTCGGCTTCTTGGTGAAGAACCGCTGGAAGACCAGCTCCGGCTGGAAGATGTACATGAGCAGGACGACGATGACGATGAGCCGGAGGGCAAAGAGCACCGCGAAGTACCACCGCGGCAGGGTCTGCGCGTTGTTGATGTAGAACCACGTGATGAGACCGAGGCACACCACGGCCATGAGAATGAAGAACCACACAGGGTAGCCGCGCGAGAGCGAGAAGGTGAAGGCCAGGGGGATCACGACGGGGCCTCTCGGGGATTAGACAGTGGCGCGACGCTGCGTCTTGAACTCGCGCTCGAGCTCCCGCAGCCGCCCCGCCACGGTCGCACGGCTTGCGGGCGTCATGCGGTCGATGATCAGGCGGCCATCCAGGTGGTCCACCTCGTGCTGGAAGATCCGCGCCAGCAGCGCTTCGGCCGCCACCTCGTGGCGGCGGCCCTCCAGGTCGTAGTAGCGGGCCGTCAGCCGTGTGGCCCTGGGGATGTTCCCGTGCACCTCGGGGAAGCACAGGCAGCCCTCCTCGGCCACCTCCTCCCCGCTCAAGGCCGTCAGCACAGGGTTAATGCAGACGGTCTCGTTGGCCCGCTGGTCGGGTGTCGGGTTGATGACGCAGAGCCGGACGCTCCACGACACCTGGGGCGCCGCCAGCCCCACGCCGCGCTTCTCGTACATGAGGTCGAACATCTCGCGGACCCGAGCCATCACCTCGTCGTCGATCTCCTCGACGGGCTTGGCCTTCTGGCGCAGGATCGGGTCCGGGTAGTAGGTCAGCTCCATTACGGCCCTCGCTGTCGTCTCAGCACGTCGTCGATTCACCCGCGCTTTGGGCTTTCCGGATTATAGCGCCGGCCTCACTGGGAAGCAAGCTCCACGGCTGCCTGGCGTGTCAGCGCCTTGAGCTGGCGCATCACCGCGAGGTCCGTGTCGAGGGCCGAGCCGTCCTGGTAGCACAAGAGGTTGAAGGTCACCGTGCCGCCCGCGGCCTGGAAGCGGCGCAGGCATGTGGCGACGGCCTCGACGGGCGGCTGATTCCAGTCCAGGTCCCGGTTGTCCTCGCTCATGACCCAGACCCCGCAGGAGGGCTTGCGGCTGTCGGCGTGCCAGGAGAGGAAGGCATACCAGGGCAGGCCGCTGGGGGTGAGGGGGCCGCGGGGGATATACTCGAGGCGGCAGACCTCGCCCGCCCAGTAGTCCTGGCACTCGGTGTAGAGGGTGTGGCGCTCGATGCCTGGGTTGTAGCATACGAGGCGGCCCGGATGGCCAGCCTTGGCGGCGGCGGTGAGGCGCTCCCAGGGTGTGTCGGGCAGCTCATTGAGGTGGTAGCCGCCGTCGAACCACCAGGCGGCGATGCCCTCGCCGTAGCGCTCGCCCATCCAGCCGATCACCCTGCACCAGTTGTCGAAGTACCGCGGCGCGTCCAGCGGGTCCATGCCCACGGCCTGCCTCCATTCGACGTCGGGCGTGTGGGGGTAGATGTTGTGGTTGTAGTAGACGATGAGCTTGATGCCGGCCGCTGCGAGGCCGTCGGCGAGGTCGCCGATGAGGTCGCGCTCGCACGTATGGCCCGAGATGATCCTGTCCACCTCGGGGTTCGGGCAGCACATCCAGTGGCGGCTGTGGGTCGAGGTGAAGAGCACGTGCCCCGCCCCCGCCTCGACGGCCTGCTCGACGAAGGCACCCACGTCGAAGTCGGCCACCGCCTGGTCGAAGGGCTTCGGCTCCCCCTCTCTGGGCACCGTCGCCGTCGTCCAGTGGAAGCCGATGCCGTAGCCCGTGTCGCGCAGCACTGAGAAGTCAGCACGCTGATATGCCATCGTCCGTTCACTCCTTCTGAAGCTTCTCGATGGCCTCGATGACCTGGAGCTTGAAAGCGTCGGGGTCGAACCAGTCAGGCTTGCGGCGCTCGTTGAGCTTCACCTTGGCCACGGCGCCTTCGAGGAGGGCGGCGGCCTCGGTGAGGGCCTTCGAGGTGTCACCACGGCGCCGCCGGGCCTCGATGAGCTTCCACAGGGTGTTGTAGAGGTAGAAGTCCTCGGCGCCCTCGCGGCAGCGCTCGAAGTGGATGGTCGGGTAGATGCCCTTGCGGCCGTAGCAGATCATCGCCGTGTCCGGCTCGCGGCCGTCGAGGTCGAAGAACTGGTAGCCGTGCAGCACGTTGAGATGCCACTGCCAGCGGGCCTTCACCCCCTTGCGATACTCGCTCCACTGGTAGAGGCCGAAGCTGTAGCGGGTGCGGCCCTGGTTGTAGATGTGGATCTCCTTGCCGAGCTTCTTCGCCTCAGCCATGACGCCGGGGTCGTGGTTGTTGAGGCTCGAGACGTCGAGCGCCTCGAAGAACCGCTGATGCCAGTAGAGGAGGTCGTTCCTGTCGGTCGGCCGCTTGTTGAAGTGGACGCTGTAGCTGCCGCTCGTGCGGACGGTCTGTGGGAAGGCGGCGGAAGCCTTCGCCATCATCTTCATGAAGTCCAGTTCGCGCTCGGCCACGTCGCGGACCCGCGTCTCGTCGCACATGGCGTAGTAGATGAGCGGCCACTTCGCCTCGCGCGCATGAGCATCGACCGCCTTCCACGCCCGCATCATCGCCTCCTCATAGGCCAGGCCGCTCTGCTGCTCCACCTTCGCTCCCGTGCCGCCCTTCTGATAGCGGTCGTGGAGTCCCCGGAAGCGCAGGCCGCCGTAGCCGTTGATCGGCTTCGTGAAGCCATGCTTGCGGAGCAGCTCGAAGAAGCGGTCGCACTCGCCGAAGTCGATCCGCGGCTGCCCGTCCCGCCAGCCCTTCAGCGACCAGCTCGGCCCGCCGCTCACGGCGTTCATCCCATACTCGCGCAGCATCGCGAGCGTCTGATCGAGCACCTCCCACCGCTTCTCCTGCGGCACCAGCCCCGGCGGCATGAGGCCGAAGAAGCCCATCAGATAGTCCGTCTCGCGGTCGAGGGTGACGGGGCGCACCCCGAGGCGGACAGGGATACGCAGCATCAACCGCAGGCGGCGAACGCTGGGTCCGTGGTGATTGGCCAAGGTGAGCACACCGTGGTACTCACCCACAGGAGCGTCCGCAGGCACTCGGATCTTGAAGATGACTTCGCGAGTGACATCCTTCTGCAGCGTGATCCAGCCCCAGTTGCGCAGGGTGTGCGGCTTGACGCGGTACGCAACCGAGTTGAAGCTGCGGCTCGTGTTGTAGCGGACGATGTAGGCTTCCACAGGCAGTCGCGCTGACGCTTGATCCCAGCGCCACAGCTTGGCGAATCCAATGATCTTTCCTAGAGGCCGAACAGCCAGACACAGCGTGACAGTCTCGCCCCGCACAGCGGAACGCGACAGCTTCAACTCTCTGGGCTTCTTGATGTCCCACGGCGGAAGGGTGTCCGGCGTTACATCGTCCTCGATGCGGACCGGCCACACAACGGGTAGCCACTCAGGCGGCGGTCGAAACTCAGCAGGCGGCTTGTCCAGGCACACCGCCTTGCTGCGAAACTCCTTCTCGAGGGCGTCGAGCTGGCTCTCTAGCCACTTCGCCGCCTTCTCGTCGCCGACCTTGTGGCAGGCGAGGGCGGCGAGCTTGCTGCCCCAGGGGACATCGGCGTTGCAGCGGAAGGTGAGGCCGTCGGCGCCGGCTTTGGCTTCGAAGACGACGGGCTTGGCAAGCTCGGGGGCCATGTAGGTGTCCCAGATGTCCTTGTCGACGGGCTCGATGTCCTCGAAGCGGTAGAGGGCGTGGGCAGGGCCGTCGGGGCGATCCTCGCGCCAGACCTCCTTGCCGTTGACGGCGATGGTACGCCACGAGTGCTTGGCCTGCTCGCCGCCCCAGTAGCCGCAGTTCTCGTAGAAGACGACGACCTTGTAGCGGCCGGGCGGGACGTCGATGCGGAAGTTGTAGCCGCGGGCCTCGCAGAAGTCCTGGAGCAGGTGGGTGCCGAAGGTGGTGTCGCGTGCTGCGCCGTTCCAGGGCGTGCCGCCGCGCGGCCCCCAGCCGTAGCCCTGCTGCTTCGTGTAGCGGGTGTTGTGTGCGACGGGGGTCCAGCCGAGCATGACGCTCTGGGCGGGTGGGCCGAAGTCGAAGGCCCAGACGCCCTCGGGCCGGCCCGCCTTCACGAACCGCATGTTGTCGATGATGACGCGGCCTTGGGACCCCTTGCGGCCGAAGCCGAAATCGACGCGGACGATCTGGTCGGGGTCGATGTTGCGCTTGATGTCGTTGTTGCGGCTGCCCGCCTCGCCGCGGTACATGCCGCGGACCGGGATGACCCACGAGGTCCTGCCCGGGGCGAAGGTGGTCGAGCCGTTGTGGCGGTTCCAGTAGGTGCGGCCCTTCTGCTCCCAGGCCCTGTCGGCGACGAGGATGTAGCCTGGAATCGGCTCGTCCTGCGGATTCGTGACGTCGAGAACGAGGGCGTCGTAGGGCGACCAGTCGCGGACCACGCGATTCCAGTAGACGTACGCGGGATGGTACTGGCCCTTGGGGTCGAAGGCGATCTCGAGCGCGTGCTTGCCTTGCGTGACGCCCTCGGTCACCAGCTTGGGCTTGCCCGCGACATACTGCCAGGCCCTCACGTCGCCCTGGTCCTCAAAGGGGCAGAGCAGGCGTTCGGTAGCGGCGTGGACGGTAACGGACAAGACGGTGAGGGCAAGAACAGGCAAGCGCATGGCGTTCCCTCCTGGCGGGGGTGCGTGGACATGACAGGTTGATGGTAGTGCCGGGGTCGGCGCCAGTCAATCGCGGGCCGCGAGATCGCCTGGAGGACGACTGACTAGCAGTCCGTGGCAGAAGTCCTTCGCAGACGAGTGCGAGGGATTCGGGCCG
>CAZDNN010000137.1:6187-12642 GCA_964506385.1 uncultured Planctomycetota bacterium | reverse complement strand
CCACATCACCGCCGCCCCGATGCCCGTGAAGCCCCATCGCTGCCAGATCCACGCTGCCTCCACCGGGTTCTTCATGTGCCACTCGGTGAACCGGTAGGCGATGCTCGGGACGCCGAACTGCCGCATGTTCCCGCCGCCGCGGGTGTAGTTAAGGTACATCGTGATCCAGATGGCGCCCGCCATTCCCGCGACCATGGCGATCACCATGGCCAGCCCTACCCGCCCCTTGTTCCCCTCGCGCCCCGTCACAAGCTTCATGCCGTTCATGCTCGACGTCATCACCGACGTCCGATACTCCGCCGCCCAACTGTACTGGAACGCCATCTGCGTCAGGCCTCTCGGCCCGAGGACCTGTGGCCCAAGCCCGTAGACCATGAACACCTGCGGCAGCATGGGCGCCGCGGTGAATCCGATGCCGCCCACGGCGATGACCCGCGTGAGCCCGAAGAAGATCAGGTAGGCCACCATGAGGAATACGAAGGCCGTCCACCACGACATGCCCGCCGCGTGGTACCACGCGCAGATGAAGATCACCCCGAGCACGATCCCGACCACCGCCGTGCGATAGGACATGATCTCGTCGGAGTCGTCCACGTCGGGGGCGTTGAAGATCGCCTTGCGCAGCACGTTGCGCAGATGGTGCCGCGCCCGCCACAGCACCGCGGTTGACAGGATGATCAGGGCGCCGAACCCCTGGTGCGCCGTCGCCGCGCAGCTCCCAGTCAGCCACTCGTGCCGCCCGCCGACCTTGAAGCCGATGGTGTTGAAGACCCCCATCTCGATCTTTGAAAGCAGATGGAAGATCCACAGGCTCGCCGACACGTCGAGGTTGACGAAGTAAGTCACCCCCATGATCGCGAAGTTCCAGAAGAAGTTGATCCGCACCGTCCTGCGGAAGAAAGGGAACCACTGGTCGAACACCAGGATCTGGGGCCATTCGGGGTAGCGGAACCGCAGCGGATTCTGGCTCACGAGGAAGAAGACGATGGCGAAGGGGATCCAGAACTTCCCCATGCGGAACAGCGGCGGCATGACGTGGCGGTCGTTGCCCTTGATGAGCTCCATGGGCGGCTGGATCAGCGGGAAGGTCAGGCGCTCGTGCTCGACCCACTGGCGGCGCAGGATGACCATCATGCAAATCATCACGAAGTAAACGGTCAGCATCAGCGAGACCCACCAGAACAGCGGCATCACCCACGCCGCCCATGGGATCGACTCGCCCTGCGGCAGGCCGTTGTAGAAGTAGTAGGAGACCTCCGGCTCGTGAGGGGCGATCCAGCTCGGGATGTGCGGCAGCAGGATCTCGGCCCAGGCGTTCTCCGGCGTCGCGTAGTAGAACGGGCGGGTGAGAATGTGGAAGAGGTTGGTGACCAGGCCCCACGTTGGGATGGCCGAGGCGACGATCATCATGACGTAGATCAGCACCAGCTCGGCCGACGAGAGCGCGTTGCGCCCGAGCACCAGCTTCAGCAGGGGATTGACCGCGGCGACGAGCAGGAACAGCAGCATCATCGCGCCGGCCGTGATGTAGTCGGAGGTCAGCCCCGCCGCGTGCATCACCAGCACCGTGTAGGGGCAGGCGATGTTGAGGAACACCGACAGGGCGGCGCCGATGACCAGCGCACGGACGGTGAAGCCGCGGGGCGCGACGCCGGAGAAACTGGCTTTCATAGTCCGGGATTATCCGGATTTGACCGGACGGGTCAAGCGCCTCGGCCCGCGGGAGTCCGGCCCCGGATCTTGGGGACCGTGGCTCGGCGTTCTGGATCGTCCTCGTCGTCGTCCTCGTCCTCGGCGCCAAAGAGGGCCTTGCGCAGCACCCCGCGCAGATGGCGGCGCACGCGCCACAGCACCACCACGACGAGCGTCAGGATGGCCCCCATCGACTGGTGCGCCGTCGCCGGCGAGCTGGCCGTGAGGTACTCGTTGCGGCCCGCCAGGCCGAACCCGACCGTGTTGGCCACCCCCGTCTGCACCTTCGCGAGGAGGTGGAATACCCAGAGGCTCGCCGCCACGTCGAGGTTGAGGAAGACGGAGAGGCAGGCGCCGACGATGAGCGCCCGGACGCTGAACCCGTGGGGCCTGACGCCCGCGAACGTGACCTTCATGGTCCCAGGATTATCCACATGCGGGCCGTAGGGTCAATCGCATGTGGACGTAGTTGAGGCCGTCGTCGTGGGGGGAGCGATGAGTCTCGACGAAGCCGCAGGACTCGTACAGGTGGCGCGCTCGGGCGTTGTCGGCCACGTGGCACAGGGTGATCGCAGCGACGCCTCGATCCCGGGCATGAGCGATGAGAGCGTCCACCAGCCGGCGGCCGAGGCCGCGGCCGGTGTAGGGTATGGCGATGCCGATGCCCAGGTCGGCCTCCGTGGTGTCGAGCTTCCGCAAGAACGCCCAGCCGGCGATCCGGCCGCTGGCCTCGATGACGAGGTCGTGCCGGCTCCCGCCTCCGATGGCTTCGCAGACGGCCTGGCACTGATCGAGGGATGCCTCCCAGCCGAGGGGGCGGAACAGGCGCCGCGCCTCCTCGGAAAGCCCGTTGTAGAAGGCGAGCAGCGCCTCGGCCTCGTGGGCGCCAAGCGCTCGGAGGAGCGGCTCGCCGGGAGCCTCGCCCTCCCTTCCAATCCCAGAGGGGTTCGTCCCCATCTCAGGTCCGCCAGCGGGGATGGGTTGGCGGCTCCTCCGGCTCGGGAGGCTCCTCGGGCGGCAGGTCGAAGGGGAACTGGCCGCGGACCTCCGGGCTCGGGAAGCGTACGGTGACGATCTCCCACGGGGCGATGTCGAAGGCGAGGCGGCGTCCATCCTGCTCGATGGCCCGCCCTTCGTCGAGAGGCTGGCCGAGCAGATCGGTGAGCTCCGCCTCGGGAAGCTCGCCCGGCAGCTCGACCTCCGCTCGCGTCTCGCGCCCTTCGTTCTCATAGACGCGGAGGACCACGTCCTGGTAGTCCTGGAAGAAGGCGGAGACCATGACGCTGTCGGGGCCGACGGCGAGGCCGCGTCCTGCGTCGGGCAAGGAGCCGTCGGGGCGGCCGAGCGCCTCGCGGGCCACCAGCGGCTGACGCCAGCGCTCGATCTCGCGATAGAGCTGCGCCTCGCGCCAGTCGCCGCGGTGGAGCACGAGCGCGAAGCGGAAGGCCTGGTAGCCGAGCCCCGTGCGGCGTTTGGTCGTCCATCGCTTGCCGCGCAGGTTGTCGGGGGCGATGGTCTTGAGCAGGAAGTGCTCGAGGCGGCCGTCGCGATAGCGGTAGCCCTGCTGACCCGGCTCAGCAAGTATGGCGACGCCGCGACGGCCGTCGGACAGATCGCACCAGGAGAAGCCCCAGAAGCTCTCGAACTCCCCCCGCTCGACGATCCCGACGCCGTACGGCTCGCTCACCGGCACCCGCGGCTCGACGCCGAACGGGATGTCCACGTGAAGCAGGCCCTCGAACGTCGGGGTGACGCTGGCCAGGAAGTAGCCGCTCTTGGGCTCGACGACGTAGACGCGGGCCTCGCAGTCGATCCGCGCGCGGTCGGCGTGGACGAAGGCCTCGAGCTCGGCGGGGTTGTCGGCGATGCTGCCTCGGAAGAACAGGCGCGCGCCCAGCGGGCCGTCCTCCATCACGCTCCACTGCTCGACGCGGAAGCTCTGCCGCCCGATGACGGGGCCGTAGTGCATGGTGTGGCCGCCGAAGGCCTTGTCGGGCAGGTCCGGCGCAGGGACGTCGGGGCCGGTCAGCGTGGCGGCGCGGGTCATCCGCGCGTTGATGCTCGCCTCCTCGATCTCCTCGAAGGCGAGGTCGAGCCGCTGCACCAGTGAGCCGAGGCCGCGGAGAGCGACGGCGTCGAGCGAGCCGTTCCGCGTGTCCGCGCTCAGGTCGCCAGCCGCGACGCTCGCGGGCGCCAGCTCGAAGAGCGCCGCTGTCTTCGCCTCGTTGTCCTGCTGCACGTAGACCGTCGCGTAGCCGCAGGCGGGCACGGCGACGCGGGCCGTGACGCGGCACTCGCGGAGATAGCGGCGCCCGTTGGGAGAGCGGCCGAAGTCGTGCATGCCGTCCTGCACGAACTGGCAGGGCACCGGCTCCCCGTCGCCGTCGAGGAGCGCGAGGCCCGTCCAGCCTGCCTCGTCCACGGGGAACCTGAAGGTGAGGGCCTCGTCGCGGCCGAAGGCCAGCGGATTGAAGATGACCACCGGCGTGCCGTCGGCCGTGGGCGTCAGGCCGTCGAGGACCTCCTGACGCGCCTCCTCGAGCAGCTCGTCCGCCGACCGGACCACCTCCTGCACCCGGCCGAGGAACTGCTCGTAGTCCGGCTCCCAGAGCCAGAGCGTGGCGTGGGAGTGCGTCGAGAGCAGGTCTGCCCACAGGGCCTCGAACAGCGGAGCGGCATACGGAGCCTGGGCGTGCAGCGAGGCGGTCTCGGCCTGGCACAGCACGAGGTCGGCCCGTTGCCGCCATCGGGCGAGGCTCGCGCCGCCGATCTGCGCGTGCCAGTAGCTCCACCCCACGGCATCGAGCGGGCCTTCCCACTCGGGGAGATCGTCCCGGGCGGCCAGCTCGCGGCCGAACGATGCGGGTGTGGCGAAGCGGATCTCGACCGCCTCGTTCTCGCGCCAGGCCTCGAGGTACTCGAAGAGCGGGATGGGAGCGGTCGGGTCGCCGAGCGGCAGGCAGTCGTCGCCGCCGCCGAAGCGGATGGAGAGGATGGGGCTGGTGCCCTGGCTCTCGGCGCCCGCGATCTCGCGGGCGAGCACCTGACGGGCCTCCGCCCAGTTCCCGATATCCATGCCCGCCATCTGCGCGCCGACGCCGTAGTGTGCCCGCTCGCACGCGATCGCCGAGCCGTCCAGGCCCCGCCACAGGAACTGCCGCGGCACACCCCTAGCGTCCATCGCCGCGCGGCTCCGGCAGCCGTAGTAGTAGGAGAAGCCCATCTTCGTGAGGAGCTGCGGGAGCTGGCTGTGGCCGACGATCGTGTCCATATGCGTGGCAGCGGGGAAGGCCGCGTCGGGGAACAGCTCGCGGAACTGCCGCTGGCCGTACAGGGTGTTGCGGATGTAGGTCTCGCGGCCGCATCGGTCGGGATGGGGGTTGGCGTAGTGGCCAGCGGCGAGGCCGAAGCGCCCCTCGGCCACGCGCTCCGCGATACGCTCGACCAGGTCGGGGCGGTGCTCGACCACGGGCGCGAGCTGGTCGTTCCAGGTGTCGATGAACCAGGTGAAGTCCGGGTGTTGGTCCATCAGGTCCAGCGCGATCTCGCACGCGCGGATGTAGCGCTTCACGTGCCAGGCCCGGTAGAAGTTCCACGCCCAGTCGGCGTGGGTGTAGGGACACAAGTAGACCGTTTCGACAGGCATCAGTAACTCCGCGAATGCTCAGTGCGTGATGCGGAGGAGCTTGGTCGTGAGGACGACTCGCGGCTCGCCCCAGAGCGTGTGGTCGGCCGTCGTGTTGTCCTTCGGGCCGCAGTCGGCGATGAGCTTGAGGCGGATCCTCTGGCCGGCGAAGCGGGCGAGATCGACCTCCGCGCGCTTCCACTGGCGCGCGGCGTAGTGCTCGCTGAACAGCTCGTGGGCCTTCCCAGCGGCGTCGAGGACGACGACCTTGTAGGTCGCCCCATCGGTGGGGTCGATGCCCGCGGCGCTGCGCATTCCGAGCCAGAAGTCGAAGACGGCGGCCTCGCGGGGCAGATCGATCGAGTAGGCGGCAAACACGTAGCCCGCCCTGTACCTGCCGTAGGGCGGGTGCGAGAAGAGGCACTTGCGCTCGATGGTCCCTGAGTGGAACCTCGCCGGGCGGAACTCCCCTTGCTGGATGTCGCCTGAGAGCGGCGTCTCGGCGCCGCCCCGCGTGCAGTAGCCCCTGTCGCAGGCCAGGGACGCGTCGGTGAGGTCGGCGACGACCGGGTGGTCCCAGGCCGCCTTGAGCGTCGCCTCGGCGGTTACTCGGCCGTCGGCGAGCCCGGCCGATGCCGTCAGGCGATAGGTCGCCGGCTTCCAGGGCAGGGTCAGGCGGAAGGCGGCTCGCGCTGTCCCTGCGGCGGGCACGTCCAGGTCCAGCGCCTCGGGGTCACAGGGCAATGGCGGTGCCGCGCGGAGCACAGCGTGGACGGTCGCCGGCTCGGGAAGGTGGCTCTGAACCACGACCTCGACGGGCAGCGGCTCGCCTTGCCCGAGGCGGGTGTCCTGTGGCACGACCAGACGGGCCTCGAGCGGCTCGGCGGCGATGAAGTCGAGCCACAGGTCCCCACCGTCGGTCGGCATCTTGAGCCAGAGATGAGCGCCAGGCTTCGCGTCGGGCACGGGGCAGGTGAGCACCTGGTCGCGGAGCTCGACCCCCTCGGCGGGCCTGGCCTGCGAGGCGATCTCCCAGGCCACGGCGTCCTTCTTGAGGCGTCCGCCCTTTGGCAGGGTGACGCGGACGCGCTGGCCGAGTATCGCGAGCGGGTCGTCGTGCTCGATCTGCGGCGGCCTC
>CAZDNN010000137.1:0-6177 GCA_964506385.1 uncultured Planctomycetota bacterium | reverse complement strand
TGGAGAGCGAGGAGCGGCTGATGCGGTACTTCACCTCGCCCTTCGACCTGGGGAGGATGTGGAGCATGCCGCGGCTCCAGCGAAGCTCCGGCGCCTGGGCCTCGGAGCCGTCCCGCGCGACCGCCTCGACGTCGAGGTCGCGCGGCTTGCCGAGGATGCGGCGCAGGAGCGGCGGCCCCCCCAGGCAGTCGGGCCGGAAGGCGAAGTCGGCGAACGCGGTGGCCGGGATGACCCACCACTGGCCTTCCTCGCGCTTGAGTGCCGCAGCGCCCGCCACTGCGATGGGGCCAAGCATCGCGAAGCCGCCCCGGCTGTCGCCGTAGAGCTGGCCGTCGCCGAGCGACAGGTCCACCCGCTGCCGCGGCCCGCGCCGAGCCTCGGGGCCGAGTAGGGGGAGGAGCGCGGAGCAGGCGACGGTGTCGCCGCGCCGGCTCCAGCCCGCATAGCCCCACTGGGGCAGCTCGACCTCGCCCCACGGGCCGGCAACGCGCCAGGGGGCCGCCGAGCCGTTCACATAGACCTGGGTGCCGTTGCGGTAGACCACGTGGACGCGGCTGCGCCGATGGGCGCCTGCGGCGAGCGCGGCCGAGGTGTCGAGCAGGCGGCCCTCGTGCTCGTACTCGATGCGCTCGACGGGCACCATCGTGTAGTGCGGCTCGAGACGCTGGAGCATGTAGTAGATCTTCAGCGCGCCGGCCGTGCTCGACCAGTCGAAGAAGCCGATGTGGCCGTAGGCCAGGGTGGTGGCGATGAACTGGTCGAGGTGGGGCGGCTTGCCGCGGAAGAACATCCCTGGGGAGCCCATCCCCGCGTCCATGTTCAGGGGGTGCATCTTGAGGAGGTCGAAGTCCACGAGCAGCGGCTGGTCGGGCGGCGAGGCGCAGGTGAGCTGGGCGTAGTTGCCGTCGGTGAGGCCGGCGTACCACCAGTGGTTGCGGCCCTCGGAGTAGACGGGGCCTTTGTGGGCAAGCTTCTCGTTGTAGAGCAGGCGGCCGAAGCACAGGAGCGTGCGGCGGAAGGTCCCCGCGCCGGGCACACGGGCGTCGTAATCCACACGCTGGAAGGGGGTGACGGCGGTGTGGACGTCGCAGTAGGAGTGGTTCTCGCCGAACTTCGCCTGGATACGCGGGGCGTTGTAAGCCTCGGCCTCGACGGCGCGCATCGGCTTGGGAGCGTAGCAGCGGGTCCAGGCACGCTGCCAGTCGCCGTTGGGGGTGCGGCTCACCCAGTCCTCGTCCCAGTGCTTGTTGACGGGCGCGTAGTCGGTGTAGTTGGTGTAGAGGCCGACGCGCCAGCCGAGGCCCTTGACGGCCGCGACGAAGGCCCGAAGGGCCTCATCGCTCCCCTTCTTCGGGGCGGCCTCCAGCCTGAAGGTGAAGCTCTCGCCCGCGTCGCGCCAGCTATTCTCGTGGTAGCGAACCGTGATCTTCTCGGCGCCAAGCCAGCGCAGGCGCGTCGCGTCAGCGACTTCGGCGGCGTGGTCGGCGCCGCTGCGCACGCGCCAAAGGCGGTCGCCCTGCACCTTCTTCATCGGCGACGGCGGATTGGGGATGGTCGGCAGCACCTCCTGGAAGTCGGGCGAGCAGGTGAGGAAGAGGCGCTCGCGGACCGGGTTGCGCTGGCCGTCCGTCTTCGCGATGTACTGCGCGCCCCCGTTGTAGGCCGCCCAGGTCGGGCCGACCGACGCCGCACCGTAGAGCACCGATGCGTCGGACACGAACCAGTCGAATTGCGTCGAGACGAACAGGCCGTGGGCGAGCAGCACCCGCGGGTCGTTGCCGCCATAGGTCCAATATGGGATCCAGATCAGCCTGGGCTTCGAGACTGGCTCGGCGCGGCCGAGCGCGACGCGCTCGACGACGGGCTCGGCCGCCTCGATGTCCACGATCAGCGACTTCTGCCACACGCGCAGACGGTAGGTGAGATCGGTCGCGGCCTCCCCGCACTCGAGCCGCCAGCGGACCACGAGCACCCCCTTGCGAATGTCCTGGCCGAGGAGCTTCGCCGAGACGTCGCCCGTGGCGCCGGCAAGCTGGAGTCCGCCGCCGGCGCACGGCCGGAATGCCGCCTCGCCGCAGCGGGCCTCGATGTCGCCGAGAGTGGCGTCGGTGGGGGTGTAGGCGTAGACGAGCTGGCAGTCGCGGCCGCGATACTCGAAGAGGGTCGTGTCGCCATCTCGGCGGACCGCGTTGCGGAAGCGCCGCTCCTTGTTCGTGGGGAGGATCGTCTCGCTACGGGTGGGGAAGGGCAGTCTGTCGGGCCACGGCTCGAAGGTGAGCGGCTCGAGGACCTCCCTGTAGAAGGCGCAGGGGCCGAGGTAGACGGTTCGCTTCTCGGTGTTGCGGCCGCCGGTGAAGCGGAAGCCGATGAGCTTCGCGGGACGCGCGATGGCGTGGTGGACGCGGGCGTGGGCGAGGAACCAGTAGATGTAGGGCATGGAGCCCATTGGGATGGCGGTCTGCCTGCCGTCGGCGTCCTCGACGATGACGGCGCAGTGGAGCGGCGGGGTGTGCTTCTGCGGCGACCAGGCCCACACGTTGCCGAAGTTCCAGAAGTTCACGCAATCCCAGGGCTCGGGGATGGGGATGGGCTTTGGCGGGCGGACGAGCAGCGACGGGCTCTTGCCTCGCGCCACGTAGACGAGCTTGGCGGCGTGCTCGCGGTAGTGGAGGCGCTGCTCGCGGGTGCGGTAGAGCCAGCCTTCAGCGTCGGTGCCCTCGACGCTCCAGCCCTCGACGTCGTCGAAGGCGACCAGCGGCGTGCGCGCCTCGGCCCGCCCGGCCATCTCATAGGGCGGCGCCCCCGCTGGTCCGGGTGAGGGATCGGCGTTCGAGGCGGGATGGACGATGGCCTGGCCGCCGCGCGCGAGAGCCGCCACGAGGATCAGGATGACAGCCGTCTGAGGGTGCATACCGCTTGGTCCTACGCATGTGTGCCTGGGCAGGCATCTTGTAGTCGTGATGGGCCTCGGTGTCAAGTTGACTCCGTGCCAGGGGGCGGGTACATTCATTGGGGGCGGCGCGTCCGACGCGGAGTTGACCATTTCGCGGAGCAAGGCCGCACTCGCCTGTGGACACGACTAGGGGGCAACGATGAAGCGGATCGTCCTGCCGTGGCTGGCGACACTGGTTACGTTGCTCAGCGCGGTCTCGGATGGCGGGCAGCCCGTGCAGCTTCCGAAGCTGCCGAAGTTCGAGGCCCCCGTCATCGGCAACAGCTCGATGCCGACCCTGCTGCCCGCGCTGCGTACCGCGCCGGCGCCGGGGTGGGTGCGACCCGGCACCCGGATCACGTACTACAGCGCCGCGGCCGCGATCCCGGGCGAGCGGTACCTCTACTACCGCGACGAGGACGGCAACTGGGTGGACGAGCACGGGCGCTCCTACCGCCGCGAGGCGGAGGCGAGCGCCAGCGGACACGGCTACACGCAGGTGAACGTGGTGGCCATGTCGCAGGAGGCCGTCGTCCTCGGCATCCGCAGCTACGGGCTGCTCAACGTCACAGGGCCGCCGGTCCTGATGAGCTCCGCCGGCGGCGTAGACGTTCCAGGCTGCACCGGCGATTACTGGGCGAACCCCGCTATCCTCAAGCAGGCGGTGGGGATGCAGGCCGAGCACACCGTGGTCCTCCGCATGCCCTATACCATCCAGAGCCGCACTTACCAGGCGATCCGCGTCCAGTACGCGACCCGTCACGCGAAGATGGCCTACGTGTTCGATGAGCCGACCGGCGTCCTGCTCTTCACGAACAGCAGTGTCTTCAACCCCGTCACACACCGCACCACGCTCGCCTACAGCAGCTACCGCGGGACTCGGACCGTCGCGATCCCGTGGGCCGCCGACGCCGTGCCGAACTGGCTGGCGGCGATCCAGCGCGCGCAGTTCTCGGGGAGCTACGCCGTGACGATACCCGGCACGCCTGTGATCCCGATGGCGATGTCGGCGCAGGCGCAGGTGAAGAGCCGCGGGGTCAACTGGCTCCAGTACACCCTGACGGTCACGATGGGTGGCGTGCAGGGGATGCCGCCGCAGATCAACCAGGCGGAGGCAGTGAGCGGCTACGCCCAGATCGGTGGCCTCTTCGTCTCGCCCGTGGGGCTCAGGAAGCTGCGTCAGGGGCAGGTGATCGACCGTGACACCTTCACCCAGGTCACAGCCACCGTCTCGGCCGTCGGACAGGGGGCTGTGACCATCTCAGAAGTCGGCCCCGGGCAGCGGACCGACTTCACGTACAGCACCCAGACCGGCATGCTGACGGCGCTGCGCATCGTCAACCAGCATCTGCACATGCAGCGGGAGCTGCGCCTGACAGGCACCCAGTGAGGATAGGGGATAGGACAGGCGTCAGGTGGCCGCGGTCTGCGGCGCGTCGGTGGCGGGCGGGGAGGACCAGCAGACTCGATTCTTCCCTTCGTGCTTCCCACGATAGAGCGCGTCGTCTGCCTGCTGGATGAGCTCCTCTGCGGTGGCGGCGTCTTCGGGGAAGACGGCGACGCCGAGTGTGATGGTGATGGGCCCTGACTCGTCCTCGCCAGCGAAGGCGTGTGCCTCGATCTGGGCGCGGATGGTCTCGGCGACGCGGCGGGCGCCATAGCGTCCTGTGATGGGGAGGATGATGACGAACTCTTCGCCGCCGTAGCGTGCGACGATGTCGCGCTGGCGGGTATTCTCGAGCAGGATGTTGGCGATCTCGCGGAGTAGGACGTCGCCGCTGGGATGGCCGTGGGTGTCGTTGTATCGCTTGAAGTTGTCGATATCGGCCATGATGAGTGAGACGGGTGCGTCGATCGCGCCGGCCTTCTCGATCTCGGTGCCGAGTGTGGCGACGAAGTGGCGGTGGTTGTAGAGGTTGGTCAGGCCGTCGTGGAGTGCGAGATGCTCGGCCCGCTTGTAGAGCTGGGCGTTCTCGATGATGAGGCCGGCGTGCCGGGCGAAGTGGGCGAGCAGGCTGAGCTCGTGTCCGGTGAAGTCTCGCTCGCCCTTGCTCAGCGCCGCGACGAGGCCGATGCTGCGGTCGGTGGCGCGGCGGCCGCGGCCGAGGGGCGCGACCATCAGTGAGGTGTAGCCGAGCGCCGCGAGGTCGGGGAAGCGGCCGGACGTGTCGAGGTGATTGACGAGCCGGCTCTTGCCAAGCTCGATGATGTCGTGGCGGATCTCCTCGCCCAGGTCGATGCCCTCGCCGCCCTCCTCGATGCTGAGGGTGAACTTGCCTTCCTCCTCCTCGTAGAGCTGGAGGACCAGCAGGTCCACCCTCAGGGCGCCCTGGAGGGCACGGACGGCCTCATTGAGGACAGCCTCGAGGTTGCGGGTACGGGTGAAGACCTCGATGAGGTCGCTGATGCGGTCCATGAGCTGGGCCTGTGCTTCCTCGTACGCGCCGCGGCGGCGGAGGGTGTCTACGGTGCGCTGGAGGATGATCCCGTCGTGGTGCGCGTGCTTGAGCAGCAGGTGCTGCCAGACGGCGGCGGCCAGAAGCAGGAGCGAGACGCCGCCGGCGACGACGGCCAGGGTCGGCCTGCTGGCAAGGTAGGTGGCGATCCCGTCGGAGGCGAAGAGGAACAGGGCGAGGAGAAAGAGGCCGCCGGCGGCGGCGGCGAGCAGAAGGGCGAAGAGGAGACGGGACGAGCGCTGCCGCGCGCGGCGCGTGCCGTGTGCCCCGTCCTCGGCGTAGACTGGTCCGGCGGCTCGGGGTCTCAAGGGATCAGGACTCGCCTTCGATAGTGCCGACTTCGATCTGGACGTCGCGGCGGGCTTCGATGCGATCGACCTTTCCGTCGGCGATCCAGACGATGCGGTCGGATGCGCTGAGCATCTTGTGGTCGTGGGTGGCGGAGATGATGGTAACGCCGTGTTCCTGGTTCATCTCCCTCATCAGCTCGATGATCTCGGTGCCTGTCTTGATATCGAGGTTGCCGGTGGGCTCGTCGGCGAGGAGCAGGCTGGGGTCGTTGGCCATGGCGCGGGCGACGGCGACGCGCTGCTGCTGGCCGCCGGATAGCTCGAAGGGCTTGTGGGACAGGCGGTCGCCGAGGCCAACTCGCGCGAGGAGCTCGACCCCCTTGTCGCGGGCCTCGTCGGTAGTCATGCCCGCGAAGATCATCGGCAGCGTGACGTTCTCGAGCGCGGTCATCACCGGGATGATGTTGAAGGTCTGGAAGATGTAGCCGATCTTGCGGCA
>CAZDNN010000136.1:0-12656 GCA_964506385.1 uncultured Planctomycetota bacterium | reverse complement strand
GGCCCGAATCCCTCGCACTCGTCTGCGAAGGACTTCTGCCACGGACTGCTAGGAAGCGGCAACGAACTTCTGGAAGGGCCACGCCAGAACGCCGCCCTCCATGACCTTCACGTTGGTGTAGCCGTGTCCCGCGAGCAGGCACGCGGCCTCGTAGCCGCGGAGGGAGATCTTGCAGTAGGCGATGATCTCGGCGTCCTTGTCCGCGGGCAGTTCGTCCATCCGCGAGCGGAGGGCGCCGAGGGGGATGAGGGTCTCGCCGACGTCGAGGCGCATGGCCTCGAACTCGTCTGGACCGCGGACGTCGAGCAGGAAGACGTCCTCGCCCGCATCGAGCTTCGCCTTGACCTCGGCGCACGAGATGCCGGTCATGCGGCCGAGCATCTTGTTCTCGAGCACGTGTGCCGTCGTGATGAGGGGGTCGAGCGCCGGCGAGAAGGGCGGAGCGTAGGGCAGGTCGGCGTTCGTCAGGTCGGTCACCGTAAGGCCGCCGTGAAGTGCCATGGCCGCCGTGGCGATCCGCTTGCTCGCGTCGCCCGGCCCAACACACTGGGCGCCGAGGAGCCTGCCCGTCTTCGCGTCGGCGACCATCTTCATGACCAGCAGCTTGGCGCCCATGAAGGGCGGCTTGTCCAACCCGGCGAACACGGTGCACACGATGTCGTCGTAGCCCAGCTTGCGGGCCGCCGTCTCAGAGAGGCCGGTGGAGCCGACGGTATAGTCGAAGACCTTGCAGACCCCAGTTTGGAAGGTGCCGGGGAACGTCGCGCGGTTGCCGAGCACGACGTTCTGCCCGGCCACGCGGCCCTGGAGGTTGGCCAGGTCGCCGAAGGGCGCCAGGACGGGCTTGCCCGTGATGCGGTTCTGGACCTCGACGCAGTCGCCGACCGCGTAGATGTCGGGGTCGGAGGTCTGCATGTGCTCGTCGACCACGATGCCGCGCCCGACCTGGAGGCCCGCCTCGGCGGCGAGACGGGTGTTGGGCCGCACGCCAACGGCCACGACGGCCAACTCGCAGGGGAGCTCGCTGCCATCGGCGAGCCGCACGCCCGCCAGCGTGCCGTCCTCGCCGAGGAACGCTGCCAGGGCGTTGCTCGTGATGACTCGGGCGCCATTGCTGTTGACGTGGTTCTCGACGAGCTTGGCCAGCTCCCAGTCGAGGAACATGAGAATCTGCGGGAGCATCTCGACGACGGTAACCTGCATGCCGGCGAGATGGAGCGCCTCGCAGGTCTCGATGCCGATGAGGCCGCCTCCCACGACGACGGCGTTCTTCACCCTCCCCTCGTCGCGGACCTGGCGCAGGAAGTCGGCGTCGCGCATCGACTGGAGGGTCGTGATGCCCTCGAGCTCGATGCCGGGCACTGGGGGCATGAAGGGCGTGGAGCCCGTGGCGATCACGAGCTTGTCGTAGGGAATGGTCTCGCTCTCGCCCGTCTCGAGGCTCTTGACCTCGACCGTGTGGGCCTCGCGGTCAATGGCGGTCGCCTCGGTGGAGGTGAGCGCGCGGATGCCCTTGGCCTTCATGAAGAAGGCCGGGTCGCGGACCACGCCGGTCGGGGTGCAGATGAGCATCCTGCGGTCATCGAAGAACCCGCCGACGTAGTACGGGTAGCCGCAGGAGGCCATCGAGAGGTCGGCATCCTTCTGAATGATGGTGATCTCGGCGTGGGGGTCCAGCCGACGCGCCTTAGCGGCGGCCTTCGGTCCGGCAGCGGACCCGCCAATGACGACAACGCGCACGTTCTCCATGCTCCGGCCCTTTCTCTCCTGGTCTACAGCGCCGATCAGTGTCGGTCGAGTCGCACCAACTCCGCGCACACCTCGTCGAGCTGCTCGCGGAGCGCGAAGAGCTTCATCTCGTGGCGGCCAGACGTGTCATGGCCCGGTTGGTTGACAGTGAGATGGGCGATCTGGCGTTCGAGCTCGTCACGCCTGGCCTGCAACTGCTCGCGCCCGTCCTCATCCCGCGCCTCCTGCGTCGCCGCGTAGATCACGCAGTCGGTGCGATACTTGCAGGCCTCGTCGGGAAACGGGCACACCGGCGACGCACTCGGCACAGGCTGACCGCTCTTGCGGCACACCAGCCGACGCCTGCTTCCCGCCCGCTCGCTCGGCACGACGCGCTCCTCTTTCCGCGATAGAGCTTACCAAGCCCCCGCACTCGCGTCAAGGACCAGCGTGACTTCTGGTCCCTGCTGCCTGGGGGACCCGTCCTCCAGACCCCCTGGGATTCACCGCATTGGGGCCTCCGGCATCTCAGCCATCTGCGCGGCATGGGGGTGCCGGCGGCCATAGAGCGATGAATCCTGCGGGTTCGGGGGCAAAGCCCCCGAGAGGAGGCAGCCTCTTGTGCCGGGGCGGTCCAGGAAACTCGCGGTGTTTGCTGTCCTGAGACTGGGCCGTCTTTGCCTCCTGTGTGGCGGATCGAAGTAGCGTTGCCGTGCTAGCAGTCCGTGGCAGAAGTCCTTCGCAGACGAGTGCGAGGGATTCGGGCCGAGGTCAAGGCGCGAGATCGCAGGCGAATCGGTGGATTCGTCGAGATCTCGCAACGCGGAGATCGGCCCGAAGACCCGCACGCAGTCCGAACGGACTTCTGCCACGGGCTGCTAGTGCTCGACGGGCCAGGGCAGGACGTTGCGGGGCTCTGCCCAGGCCTCGTAGCGGGCGGCGAGGTCGGCCGCCACGTCGGGGTGGCGGCCAGAGAGGTCGGTCAACTCGGTGCGGTCGGCGGCCATGTCGTAGAGTTCCCAGCCGCCGGGGTGCTTCGAGACGAGCTTCCAGCGGCCGCGGCGCACCGCGCGGTTGCCCTCGTGCTCCCAGTAGAAGACGCGGTCGGGGTCCCGCTCGCCGCCGTCGAAGACGGGCAGCAGGCTCTGGCCCTCGAGCGGCTGAATGGGCTGGCTGCCAAGCTCCTCGGGGTAGTCGGCGCCGGCCGCGTCGAGACACGTCGCCATCACATCGGTCACCTGGCCGAGCTCGTGGGTGAGCTGCCCGCCGGCCACCCGCGCCGGCCACTGGGCGATGAACGGCGTGGCGATGCCGCCCTCGTGCACCCAGTGCTTGTAGAGGCGGAACGGCGTGTTGGAGGCGTTGGCCCAGGGGAGGCCGTAGCTGAGGTAGGACTCTCGCGGGCCGGGCGGCACGCCCGGCTCGCCGCGGTCGATCTCCTCAGCGCAGCCGCCGTTGTCGGCCATGAACATCACGAGCGTGTCCTCCTCGATGCCGAGCTCGCGCAGCTTGGCCACGATGCGGCCGACCCCCTGGTCCATGCGGTCGATCTGCGCGGCGTAGACGGCCATCATCAGGGCGCGACGCTCCTGGTCCTCGACGTCGCTCCACGGCGGCGCCTGCTCGTCGCGCGGGGAGAGCGGCCAGCGGCCCTCGATGAGGCCCAGCTCGATCTGCCGGGCCAGGCGCTCCTCGCGGAGCTCGTCCCAGCCGCCGCGGTACCGGCCGCGATAGCGCTCGATGTCCTCGGGCCAGGCGTGGAGCGGCCAGTGGGGCGCGGTGTAGGCCACGTAGAGGAAGAAGGGCTCCGCCTCGGGGCCGTGCTGCTCGATCATCTCGACGGCGTGGTCGGTGATGAAGTCGGTCATGTAGAAGCCGTCGGGCTCGGGGGTGAAGGGCTGGTCGTCGATGGCCATCTGGCGGCCCTGGCTGAGCTGCCAGTAGTTCGACGCGCCGGAGATCAGGCCGACGTAGCGGTCGAAGCCACGGTCGCACGGCCAGTGGGGCCGCTCCTCGCCCACATGCCATTTCCCAGACATCAGGGTGCGGTAGCCCGCCTCGCGGAGCGCCTCGGCGATGGTCGCGCAGCGGTCGTTCAGGAAGCCGCGGTAGCCGGGCAGGCCCCAGTCACGGACCATGTGGCCGATGCCCGCCTGATGCGGATGCAGCCCCGTCAGCAGCGACGCCCGCGACGGGCAGCAGCGCGGCGTGATGTAGAACTGGCTGAAGCGGATGCCCCGCTCGGCCATGCCATCGAGATTCGGCGTGCGGATCTCCGAGCCGTAGCAGCCCAGGTCCGAGTAGCCCATGTCATCAACCAGGATCACGACGATGTTCGGGCGGGGTCTGGGATCGGCCATGCGGGCCTCCTAGTCGACGCGGTACAGGGCGACGTCGTCGATGTGGGCCTCTTCGCCAGGCTCGAAGCCATCGACGATCACAATGAGGCGGATACGCCGGACGGCCCTCCCGCCGACAGCAGCAGGGATCGCGCCGGAGACGAAGAGTCGCCGCCACTCGCTTGGCGCGGCGCGCGCCGAAGTCGAGAAGCCGCTGGAGAGGTTCTCGCCGTCCCCGTCGAGGGGCGTCAGGTTGAGGGTGATAGTGGCGCTGCCCTTCGGGGGCTTCGGCACGCGGACGTGGGCGGTGGCGGCGTAGCGGCCGGGCGTGACCTCGATGGTCTGGTGCGGGCCGCCGCGCTTCATCCCGACGCACAGGACGCCGAGCTCGCCTGTCCTGGCCGCCTTCGGGCTGACGATCTTGCTGCCGACGCCCCATTTGACCCACGGGCTCCACTCCTTCGGCCACGTGCCGTCGGGCGACTCGAACGAGGGGTTCCTCGAGATGGGCTTCGTGGCCTTGTCGGCCAGGAGGAGCATGGTCTTTGCGGCGGCGGCGACATTCTCGACGGGCGAAGCGGCCAGCTCCGCGAGCCGCTTGCGGACGGCGGCGCTGCGGTCAGCCCAGTCGAAGGCCAGCCACAGGTAGCCGCTGCCCCAGTCGTCGCCGCGCAGGAGTGGGTAGCGGTCGAAGTCGATGCGGCGGACGAGGATGGGCGGCTGGCGGAAGTCCTCGGTGGCGAGGCGCTGCCGCTTCTCGGCCATCGTCAGGGCACGCTCGCCGAGGTCGAGCGCGCGGAGCGCGCCGGCTTCCGTCTCGACGACCATCTTCGCGGCCTTGCGGTTCGCATTGTAGGCGATGGCCGAGGCCTCGTAGTACTCGAAGAGCTTGAGGATAGCCTTCGCGCGGGCCTGCTGCCTTGCCGTCTTGGCCTTGGCCACGACGCGTTCGAGGAGCTCGCGGCTCTTCGCGACATCGGCCTCCGTCACGTCGGCCAGGTAGCCGGGGTCGTTGAAGCGCAGGTACTGGCCGCGCTGGGTGAACCACTTGCTGTGGAGGATGCGGCGGGTCCAGAAGTCCTCCCACAGAGCGTAGTAGGCCGCGAGGTCGTCGGCCGCATCCTCGCCGACGCAGCGGACGTACCAGTCGCGCAGCAGCGCATCCACGTCCTGGTGCGGATCCCACTGGAGCTTGAGCGAGACGTAGAGCTTCGGCCCCTCGCCCCAGTTCGGATATGCCTCGGCGTAGAGGGCGCGGACGCCGTGGGCGTGGCCGTAGCGGTAGTAGTCGGCCATGACGTGGAACCACACGCGGGGCACGCAGTAGCTCCAGCCGTAGATGTAGTCGTACCACCCGACGACGGGGCTCATGGCCTGCCAGGCCTCCGTCATCCGCTCGCCCTCGGCGCGGAGCTCGGGATCGATCCACTTCATGCGGTCGTAGGTCATGTAGGGGATGATGCGCTCGTGGACCTTGACGCGGGAGGGCGGCTGCGCGACCTCGCTGTAGGCCAGGCAGCCGAACCACTTATCCGGGTGCTTCTTGAGCACGCCCTCGACCACTTGGTTGCACCACGCGAAGTAGCGGTCCGACACGTCGCGGCGGCCCAGGAAGTTCGGCTCCGTCGGGTCCTGAGCCTGGCACGCCTCGCACTCGCAGTGGCCGCCGCTGTCGTTGACGCCCAGGGAGTAGCTCGTGGCCTCCGGGTGCTCGTCGAAGGTCCGGCAGATGTTCTTGACCGCCTCCTCGACGAGGCCGTCGGCGCTGAAGCACGGCTGCCAGCCGTGAGTGCTGTTGCTCGGCGGCAGGAAGCGCACGCCCCTGCGGATGGGGAAGAAGTGCGGATGGGTCTTCGTGTAGGTCTCGGGCGGGATGAGGCGGATGAGGTTGTGGTGGAAGCTCACGCGGCCGTGCATGCGGTTGCGCCGCGCCCACGTCGCCTGGTCCTCGCCCTCGAGTCCGCTGAACAGGCGGGAGAAGAACGCTGGCTCGCAACGCACAGCCCGGCGCGGCACGGCGATGGTGCGATGCTCCGGCACGTCGTCGCCGAGGGTGCTCGGCATCAGCCAGCGGACGCCGACGTAGCGCTCGAGGAACTCGTAGACGCCGAACTCCGTGCCCCACGGCGTCGGCCCCGCGATGACGATGTTCCGCGGGTCCGAGGCGTCAATGACGAAGCCATCGTCGTCGAGCCCCTCGATGCCCAGGCGGCGGCCCCTCACGTGGGCCGTCTCGCCGACGTGGATGCGGACGACCTCAGGGCCTGGCTCCGCGGCGACAGGAAGCTCGGCGCCTGTGGACTCCTTGATGTATGCGGCCAGAAGCCGCGCCGCCTGCTCGACCTGCTCGTCGGCCTGCGCGGGCATGGCGATCGTCGCCCGCGGCTGCCCGTCCTCGACGATGGCAACGGGCCGTCCCGCAAAGGGCGCACAGCCGGCCAGCAGCAGAAGCGCGACAGACAGAAGACGCCTGTCTCCACTCATCTCCGCCTCCTCACCCGTCCGAGCGGAAGGAGAACGCGACTCCCTCTCCCACCGGGAGACAGAACTCGATACGGGGCCTGTCTCAGATCCTGTCGAGCGCCTGCTTGAGGTCGGCGACGAGCGCATCGGCAGGCTCGATGCCGGCCGAAAGACGGACCGTGTTGAGATGGACGCCGAAGCTCGTGCGCAGCTCCTCGGGCAGGTAGAGCATCGTGGTCAGATAGGGGATGCAGATGAGGCTCTCCGTGGCACCGAGACTGACGGCGTGGACGATCGTCTCGAGGCCGTGGATGAACTCCTTGGCGTCGTCCATCGTCTCGCCGACGTCAAAGCAGAGCATGCCGCCGTAGCCGTCGTGCATCTGCTTGCGGGCGATGGCGTGCCCCGCGTCGTCGTGGAGGCCTGGGTAGGAGAGGTTCGAGATCCTGGGGTGGTCGTGGAGGAACTCCGCCATGGCCTGGCCGTTCTCCGCCATCCTGGCGGCGCGGAGCGCGAAGGTCTTCAACCCGCGTTCGAGGAGCGAGGACGAGTAGGCGTCGTGGGTCGTGCCGATGGCCTGGCGGGTGAACCACAGCTCGTTGTAGTCGTCCTTGGGGCCGCAGATGGCGCCGGCCATCAGGTCGTTATGGCCGCCGAGGGCCTTCGTCGCGCTGTGGACGACCAGATCGGCGCCGAGGGTGAGCGGGAGCTGATGGTAGGGCGTCGCGAAAGTGTTGTCCACGACGAGCATGGCGCCGACGCCGTGGGCCATCTCGGCAAGGGCAGCGATGTCGATACACTTGCAGAGCGGGTTGCTCGGCGTCTCGCAGAAGACCATCTTCGTGTTCGGCCGGATGGCGTCCTTGACGGCTGGCCAGTCGGAGCCGTCGAGCCAGGTGATCTCGACGCCAAGCCGCTCGAGGATGAGCGAGACCTTGTAGTTCGCGCCGTAGATATCGTGGAACAGGATGAGGTGGTCGCCGGCGCTCAGGTAGGTCAGGTAGACCATAGTGCAGGCGGCCATCCCCGTCGTACAGACGATACAATCCTCGGTGCCCTCGAGCTTCGCGATCTGCCGCTCGACAGCGCGGACCGTCGGATTGTCGTCGCGGTGGTAGGTATAGCCTTCGACCTCGCCGTCGGTGATCTGGCGCAGCACCTCGAAGGACTTGTACTCGTAGTTCACTGCGTGCACGATGGGGGTCACCATCGGCCGGTTACCGTACGGGGTCAGCGGGTCGTCGCCCATCGCCTGTCCTCCTGTCGGGCCTCCCTGAGCGAACCTCCGAGCGGGGCACTATCTTGCCAACTCGGCCCGCCTGGCGCAAGCCCGCCTGTCGAGAATACTGGCCCGAAGTCCATGATGTCGAACGCCGCGCCGCTCATGGCCACACCATCCCCGCGCGGCCAGACGGCGCGCAGGCGCCGACCCGAGTGCCGACCCGAGAGGCGAGCAGATCCACGCCCCCCACCACCACCGCCACAGCGCCGGCCCAGCATGAACGCGGCTCGGGGCCGCCAGAGCGACAGATGGCGTGTGGTGAGACGGGGCGTTATCACCGCATTTGCGCAAATGGCATGATTCCCCCTTGACGCGGTCCCCCTGCCCGGCTAAGCTCGCAGCACAGCCCACTGGCCAACGCATACACAAGGAGGACGCGCAATGACTGCCAAGGAGCTTGGCTGGCTGCTCAGGGCCTTCGGCGACGGCACGCGGGTACGTCTGCTGGCCGCCCTGAGCGAGGGAGAACAGTCGGTCGGCGATCTCGTCCGGACCGCTGGACGAGCCTGGGCAACGGTCTCCAGACACTTGCAGTACCTTGACAGGCGGGGCATCGTGCAGTGGAGAACCGTCCGCGGTTCCGTGCGCTACCGCCTCGCCAAGCCCCACGATGCCGTGCGGAAACAGATGCTCGCGGCATTCCTGGCCGTGCTGAGCAACGTCGAGGACATCCCCGCACGCTCCACACCATCTTCCGCGCGTCGCCGCAAACCGACCCACTGAGCAGAAGCAGGACAGCGGGAGCCACATCGAGGGTCAGCCCGCGACGCTATCATGTCATTTGCGCAAATGGCATGATAGGCCACCCGCACCCCGAGGGCCAACGCAACCACCGACCCTGCCTTGGACGAGAAGGGCCGGACAACGAACATCGATAGATGATCTGCGAGCTTGCCATGGCATTCCCGCAGACACCGGCATGACTCCCTCACAGGCCAATGATCCCAAGGCGCCGTCAGACCATCCGCTGGACGACAGCCGCCGTGCCCTGCGCCCCGCCTGATGCGTCGCGAGGTTACCATATGATTGGCGCGAATCCCATGATCGCGTCCACAACAGACCGCCGGCCCCGCGGACCGCCGCAAGGCCATGCGCGGAGCGGACGTGCAGCGGCGGACGGGGGATCGCCAGATGTCGCCTGGGGCTAGCGCGCCATTTGCGCAAATGGCATGATAGCTCGCCCGCATCCCAGCGCCCCTGCGGGGCTTGAGCTTCGGCGGCCGACGCGCTAAGCTCATCGGCGTGTCGGGAGCAGAGAGGAGGCCGCCTGTGTCCGCAATGCCGCACCATCGCGCGTTCCACGTGCCCGAGAACCCGCGGTACGGCATCGTGGAGTCGGCACGCGACTCCCTGCGCTTCACGCTGACGAAGACGCTGCGGCGTGACGAGCAGGGACATCTGGTGTCGATCTCCAGCTTCGTGGACCCCGACGGCCAGGTGATGGGCTGGCACGATTTCGGCAACCTCGAGGGGCCAGGCTGGGCGGCCAACGCGGTGGGTGGCGCGTGGGAGATCTGGCGATGGGGACGCTTCCTCGCTAAGCGCGACTGGCAGGCCAAGGCGCTCGCCATCCTCGACCACGTGCTCGACGGCGGATTCCTCGACCCCAAGACCGGCTTCATCATCGGCTACCGCGAGACGACCTCGGGCAAGCTCTGCCTGAACTACAAGCACAACAGCGACTGGCTGTGCCCTGGCTCGACGTCGAAGGTCGCCTTCCAGCTCCTCAGCTTCGCCGACGATCTTGGCGACGACCCTCGCGCCAGGCGGATGCGCTCGGCAGCCATCGCCTGGGCACGGTGGCTCGACGAGCACCTGGAATCCGTGCCCAACGGCTGGCTTCCACGACGCTGCACACCCGCGGGCAAGGTCTATCGCAAGACGCCCGAGGGCGGCGATGAGCCCTTCTGGCAGACGTCGGCCGACGGCCTCTTCGTCCTCCAGCTCCAAGCGGCGCTCACCCGGCGCAAGCTGGCCGACTACTCGAAACAGCTCAGAGAGAGGGCCGCCGTCTTCACGAAGGCGGGCGGCATCTTCGGCAGCATCAACCACGACACCTATGACCCCCACGAGAACGTGGCCTACTCGGTCGCCTTCCGCACGCTGCTGCCCGTCGCGCGGCTGCTGGGGGACGAGCGCATCAGGTCCTTCGCCTACGAGAAGTGCCTGCGGGGACTCGACCAGTTCAAGATGGCCGAGGACCGCAACGGCGTGGCGACGAAGGGCCTGCTGTACATGGAGAAGAGCTGGGACACGGCGTACCTGTGGGAGAACGCCGAGGCGGCGCTCGCCTACTTCGAGGCGGCCGCCGACACCCGCTCCGATCCGCAGAGCGGCACCCGCGAGTATGAGCTCGACGGCCTCGTCATCCTGCGCGCCTGCGCGAAGCACCACGTCGGCCCGCACGGCTTCCTCACCGAGGGCGTGGACTGGAATAACCACGTCGGCCAGCAGCACCACGTCGGCAAGGCGAAGTACGGCCCCATCAACTACACCGAGCCCTTCCTCAACAACCAGCACATCGCCGAGCCCACGCTCTACTACCTCGACCACCTCGCCCGCAAGGCAGTCAAGGACGGCGTGACGGAGTGGCGCGACGTGGAAGGCAATGTGCTTCTGCGCAGCGACGGCAAGAAGGGGGACGTTCCGCGATGAGCAAGCGGTGGTCCAGACGGGCCTTTCTTCGCACGGCCGGGGCAGCGGTCGCAGCTCTGGCAGGATGCCGGCCGCGGACGCAGGAGCAGGGGTCGGCGGCAGACGCCAAGGCAGGAGTGCCCCGCAAGCCCAACATCATCTTCATCCTGTCCGACGACCTGAGCTACCGCGACCTCGGCTGCTACGGCCAGAAGCACATCGACACGCCCAACCTCGACCGCCTCCATGGCCAGGCCATGCGGTTCACCCACGGCTACGCCGGGGCGTGCGAGTGCGCGCCGACGCGGTGCAGCCTCATGACGGGCATGCACATGGGCCACGCGCGTATCCGCCTGAACCGCAGCGTGCGCGGGCAGGACCACCTTCTCGCCGAGGACGTGACGGTGGCCGAGGTGCTCAAGCAGGCAGGCTACGCGACGGCCTTCGTTGGCAAGTGGGGCATCGGCACACCGGGCACCGAAGGCGTGCCCTACAAGAAGGGCTTCGACCTGGCCTTCGGCTACTACGACCAGCGCCGAGCCCACACCTACTTCCCTGAGTTCCTCTACCGCAACGAGAAGAAGATCCCGCTGCCGCCGAACGTCGGCTTCGACATGAAGAACACCTACCGCCACACCCGGGTCGACTCGGCGCACGACTACGACCCCGACGGCAACTTCGTCCCTCGTGGCGTGAAGGACCCGAGGAAGGTGCTCTACTCCGAGAACCTGATCCGCGACGAGGCGCTCCGGTTCATCCACCAGCACAGGGACGAGCCGTTCTTCCTCTACTACGCGACGCAGCTTCCCCACGGGCCGGTGGTGACGCCGAACCTGCGGCAGTACCGCGACCGCAAGGGCTTCCCCGACCTGCGGCGTCGCGAGTGGGCCGCCATGGTCACGCATATGGACGAATCGGTCGGCAGGATCGTGAGCCTGCTGGAGGAGCTGGGCATCGACGAGGACACGGTGGTCTTCTTCGCCGGCGACAACGGCTACAGCCATTGGGGCTACATGGCACGACGTCGATGGCTGGACGACCCGTTCTTCCACAACAGGGGGCCGTGGCGCGGCGGCAAGTTCATCTCGATGGAGGGCGGCCTGCGGGTGCCCTTCTTCGTGCGATGGCCGGGGAAGGTGACGCCGGGCGACTGCGACCACGTCTGCGCGTTCTGGGACTTCCTGCCCACGGCGGCCGAGTTGGCCGGCGTCGAGCCGCCGGAGGGCATCGACGGGATCTCGATGCTGCCCGTCCTGACCGGGCGGCCACAGGACCAGAAGCAGCACGAGTACCTCTACTGGGAAAACGCCCACGTGCAGGCCGCGCGGAAGGGACGCTACCGAGCGTTCCGCGCCCATCCCTCGAAGCCGATGGAGGTCTTCGACATCGTGGCCGACGTGGGCTCGACGAAGAGCATCGCGGGGGAGCGCCCCGACCTGGTAAGGGAGTTCGAGCGGATCTTCCAGGAGGCCCGCACCGAGACCGAGTGGTACATCAACCCCGGCGAGACGAAGGCGCAGATCGCCGCGAAGCGCAAGCGCGCCGCCGACACCGGGCAGATGATCCAGCTCGTTCCGCCGAATCACAGCTCGCGCTGACGGGTCATCAGCTCGCGCCAGCATGAGGCGGTGGGGTGACCCATGTTATCGTGGCAGGAGACGTCGCCTGCGGCGAGGAAGGCGTGGAGGGCCTCAGTGAGGGGCATAGGCTGGCCGCGGTCGGCGGACTCGGCGAGGAAGTAGAGCAGCTCGGGGAACTTGACCCAGCATTGCTCGGCCGTGCCCTCGGCGACGCGGCGGGCGAGATGGGCGAAACAGCCTCGCCAGCCCTCGTCGCCGCCGATGGCCTGGGCCAATGCCTCGGGGTCGATGCCGGCGCGGACGCCAAAGGCGAGAGCCTCGAGGCAGGCGGCGTCGGCCAGGCCCATGGCGAGCTGATTCACGCCCTTGGCGACCTGCCCTGCCCTCGCATTCGGCACCAGTTCCGTCTCGGCGACCTCGGCCCAGATCGCCGACGAGCGGAGGCTGGTGAGCACGACCTCGCTGCGGTGCACGGCGTCCGCCGAGTTCTCGCCGCGCGCGGCGCCCGCCGCAACGACGGCATCGAGCCGCGCTGCGGTGTCTCCAGTGGAACAGCGTGAGGAATTCGTGAGGCTGGCCTTGCAGCGCCGCGAGCTTCCTGGCAGAATGCTGCACGAACACGGGACCGGG
>CAZDNN010000135.1:0-12728 GCA_964506385.1 uncultured Planctomycetota bacterium | reverse complement strand
CAGCCGCCGCGGGGAGATGCGCGAGCTCGATACCCCGTAGGAATGGACCGTGACGCTGACCATGGTCGGCGCCGGGCTCGCCGGAACCGTTCTCGGCAAGGCCGTGCTGCGCGACTGGCTGTCGGGCTTCCGGTCGGCGCCGGTCGTCCTCGACGTGGTGCTGGTGGTGGTGCTCGTCGGCATTGTGGCCCGGCTGCTCCACGAGGTGGTCTCCCGCCGCGAGTGCGGCCGGGCGCTGCGGCCCAGCAGGGGGCGGCTCGCCGCGGTGGCGGCGATGACGCTCGTGCCCGGGGTGCTCTCGGGGCTGATCGGGATCGGAGGCGGCATCCTCTACGTCGCGATCCTGCTCTTCTACCTGCACTGGCGGGCGGACGAGGCGCGTGCCGCGTCGCGGCTCGTGGTCGTAGGCTCGGCGCTCGTGGGCAGCGGGCTCTACGCATGGAGCGGGGGCGTGCACTTCCCGACGGCGGTCGGGATGTTCGTGCCCGCTGGCATCGTGGGGGTGGCGTGCAGCGCGATCCGCTTCAGCCGCACAGAGCGGCGGCGGCGGGTTTTCAGACTGCTGGCCGCCGTGGCGGCGGGGATCGCCCTGGCGCTGACCGCGATCGACATTTTCGCTCCCCGGCCCGAGGCAGTGGCGGCGGCTGCCGGCGGGGCGGGGGCAGTGGCCTTGGCCGTGGGCGCGCCTGTGGTGTGGGGCGCTTTGTGCGGCGCCGTCCAAGGCGCGCTCACGCGGCGCAGACGCAGGCGTTCCTGATCGCGTTCCCGACACGGTACCTGAGATGGAGGAAACGATGAACGTGCTGAAGCTGGCTGAAGCGAACCTGGCGACACGGCTGGCCGCGAACCCGTATCCCGGCCGCGGCCTTGTCCTGGGCCTCGACGAGAGCGGGGCACGGCTCATCCAGGCCTACTGGATCATGGGCCGCAGCCCGAACAGCCGGAACCGCGTGTTCGAGACCGACGGCAAGCGGGTCTGGACCGAGGCGGCGGACCCCGCGCAGTGCGCGGACCCGAGCCTCATCATCTACAACGCCATGCGCGAGCTCGCAGGCCTGTTCATCGTCACCAACGGCGACCAGACCGACACCATCTGCCAGACACTGCTGGCCGGCGGCACCTTCGAGCAGGCGCTCGCCACCCGCGCCTACGAGCCCGACGCGCCGAACTACACGCCCCGCATCTCCGGCCTCTTCGACCTCCGGCTCGGCAAGCCCGTCGCCAGGCTCTGCGTCCTGCGGCGCTCCGCCTTCGGCGACGCTACCGACCGGCTGCACTGGCAGTACGAGGCCTTCGGCCGGGGCGTCGGCCACTGCATCACGACCTACATGGGCGACGGCAAGCCGCTCCCGCCCTTCGAGGGCGAGCCCTTCCTCCTGCCCCTGGCCGGCGGCCTCTCGACCATCGCCGAGACCCTCTGGGCGAGCCTCGACGAGGCCAACCGCATCGCCCTCGCCGTCAAGGCCATAGACCCCGCCACCTGCACCAGCAAGCTCGTCGTCCGCAACAAGTACGAGAAGACGGCGTAGCCAGGCGCCGAGGCCAGAACGCACGCGGGGAAGCGCCAAGGAGGCACTTCCCCGCGTGCATGGCATTGCGCTGTGGTGTCAGCGACGGCGGCGTCGCGCGAGGGCGGCGAGGCCGAGGCCCACGAGGGCGAGGGTGGCCGGCTCGGGGATGATGCGGACGTTGTCGAAGGCGACGAAAACGCTGTCCCCGCTGGCACGCGGCATGCCCGAGAGCATGAAATGATAGGGGCGGTCACCCCAGTCGCTGAACGCTTGGGTGGCGGCAAGCTCGCCGTCGAAGTACATGAGGATCTCGACGCCGGTGGGGATGCGGTTGAGTTCGAGCATGAGCTCGTGGAAGCCGGGGTCGCTGTCGAGCGCGTCGAGGGCCGCGATGTTCACCCCGCCGTGGGTGGGCTGTCCGACGCCGGTGCCATCGGCGTAGTTGTACTGCCAGCCGTTCTCGCCCAGGTTCTGCCCGAAGGACAGCCAGTGGTCGTCGTCGGCCCACAGCCAGGCGGTCGCGCGAACGGCCGAGCTGCTGCCGCGGTCGAGGGCATCGCGGTCCACCATGAAGCTGACCGCCGCGCCCGGCCCCCAGGTCTGGGTGGTCTGAAGGGTGACGCCGCTCCAGTACTGCACGCCTGTGGCGCCTTCCATGATGAGCTCGCCGTCCTGGGTGCGGGCGGCGAGGCTGCCGGGGAAGGGGCCCTGGGTCTCGAGGCCCTTGCTGAGGATGTTCCAGCGGGCGGTGTTGATGGTGGCGTCGCTGAAGTCGTCGAACATGCCGTCGAGGCGCCGCGCGCCGACGCGGGCGTTGTCGAAGACGGCGGACACCCGGTCCCCGGAGGCGCGGGCCTGGCCGGTGAGCATGACCTGGAACTGCTGGAAGTCGGCGGCCTGCGAGCCGACCCAGCGGCCGTCGAGGAACATCTTGACGTAGCCGCCGTCGTGCGCCAGCGTCATCGTGTGGGCGCCGAGATCGCCGTCGAGGTAGTCGGCGCGGCCGAGGTTGACGCCTGAGCCTGTCGGGTTGCGGTTCCCGGCGTTGTACGACCAGCCGTTCTCGCCGACGTTCTGCGAGAAGTGGTGGTAGTGGGTGTCGTCGCCGAACACCCACATGCTCGAGCGATAGGCGGAGCCGCTGCCGCAGAGGGCGGTGCGCTCGACCTCGAAGCGGATCTCGCCGTCCGCGGGCACCTCGAAGCTGTCCTGAGACCGCAGAGACTTGCCTGCCCAGTAGCTGTGGCTGGTCTGGCCGCCGATGAGGAGGCGGCCGGTGACGGTGGCGGGCTCGTTGTAGCCGCCGTCGGCGGTGCTCTGGAGACCCTTGTTGATGACGTCCCACTTGCCCGTGTCGATGGCGCTGCCCTGGAAGTCGTCGAAGGAATGGGGGCTGGTGTCGGCAGGCGTGAGGACTGCGGCGGTGTGGTAGATGCGGGCGTTGTCGAAGAGCGCGGCCACGTTGTCGCCCGCGGCGCGGCCCTGCCCCGTGAGCATCATGCGGATGTCGCTGTCCCAGCCGACCGGCACGACGCACCCGAGCTGGCCGTCGAGGTAAAGCTGGACGTACGAGCCGTCGTGGATGAGCTGCATGTTGTGGCTTCCGCCGTCGTTGGCGACGGCGTTGAAGCCTGAGATCGCCTGGCCGCTGCCCGTAGGGTTGCCCATGTCGGTGGAGTTGAGCTGCCAGCCCGTCTCGCCGACGTTCTGCGAGAAGTGGAGGTAGTGGCCGTCGTCGGCCCACATCCAGAGGCTGGAGCGATAGGCGGTGCCCGTGCCGGAGAGGAACTCGCGGTCGACCTCGAAGGCGAGCGGCTGGTCGGCAGAGGCGTCGAAGCTGTCCACGGTCTGGAGGGTGCGGCCAGCCCAGTAGCTGGTTGTGGCCGTGCCGCTGATCATCAGGCGGCCTGCGATCTCCTGGGCGGCGATGCTGGGAGCGGTGCCGGGTCCCTGGGTCTCGAGGCCCTTCTCGATGATGTTCCAGCGGCCGGGGTCGATGGTGCCGTCCTGGAAGTCGTCGAAGGAGTTGGGGCTGGTGTCGGGCGGGGTCATGGCGCCGACGGTATAGTAGATGCGTGCGTTGTCGAAGGCGGCCTCGACGGTGTCGCCGATGGCGCGGCCCTGGCCCGTGACGAGCATCCGCACGCCCGTGGACCAGCCGACGGGGATAGCAGGGCCGGCGATGCCGTCGAGATACGGCGTGACCGTGGCGCCGTCGTGGACGAGTGCCATGACGTGGTGGCCGTTGTCGTTGGCTGCGGCGTTGAAGGCGCCGATGGCGATGCCGCTGCCGCCGCCGCTGTTGTTGTACTGCCAGCCCGTCTCACCGACGTTCTGCGAGAAGTGGATGAAGTGGCCGTCGTCCTGCCAGGCCCAGAGGCTGGAGCGATAGGCGGAGCCGCTGCCTGTGAGGGCGTCGCGGTCGATCTCGTAGACGAGGGGGGTGGCGGGGGTGGCGAAGTGATCGACGCGGGTGCTCTCGAGGGTCTTGCCGTACCAATACTGGCTGCCTGTGGAGCCGGCGATGACGAGCTCGCCGCTCTGGATGCCGGCGTTGAGGGTGCCGCCGGGCGGGCCGGTGTGCTCGAGGCCTTTGTCGATGACGGTCCACTTGGCGCCGTCGATGCCGCCGGCGTTGAAGTTGTCGTAGATGTTGGCGAGGCTTCGGGTCGAGACGACGGCGTTGTCGAACTGGGCGGCGACGGTGTCGCCGGCCTGCCGGGCCTGGCCGGTGAGCATTGCGTGGATGTTCTGGTCGAAGTTGGCGGCCTGCGAGCCGACCCAGCGGCCGTCGAGGAACATCTTGACGTAGGCGCCATCGTGGGCCAGCGTCATCGAGTGGCTGCCGCCGTCGCCGTCGAGGCCATCGAGGCGGCCGAGGTTGATGCCGCTGCCCGTCGGGTTCTGGTTGCCAGCGTTGTACTGCCAGCCGTTCTCGCCGATGTTCTGGGCGAAGTGGTGGAAGTGGGTCGCGTCGGCGTAGAGCCACATGCTCGAGCGATAGGCAGTGCCCGAGCCGGTGAGGCCCACGCGGTCCACATCGAAGCGGAGCTCGCCGTCGGCGGGGACGTCGAAGGTGGCCTGTGACTCGAGGGTCTTGCCGGCCCAGTAGCTGTGGCTGGTGGTGCCGCCGAGGGTCACGGTGCCGCCGCTGACGGTGGGCGGGTTGTAGCCGCCGTCGGCCGTGGTCTCGAGGCCCTTGTTGATGACGGCCCAGTTCGCGGCGTCCACGGCCGTGCCATCGAACCGATCGACGAGGACGGGCCGCGCGAAGCCGTCGAACGAGCCGCTCATGGCGGCCTGGAGCTCGCCGGGCGTAAGCGCGTGGTCGAAGAGCGCCACGTCGTCGAGACGGCCCTCCCAGCGTTCGCCGCCCGCGTCACCGCCCATGTAGAAAGGCAGGGCCGGCATGTCCACCGTGGCTGTATTCGAGCCCCCCGGCACGCCGTTGCGGTAGTAGGTCATCGTCGCGCCGTTCTTGACGACGGCGTGGTGGATCCACTCGTTCTGCGGGATGTCGGGGTAGTCGATGGCCCGGTTGCTCCAGTTCACCGTGTACTCGAACATGCGGGGGGTGAACTTGGCCCACGTGTTGCTGCCAGGGCCGACGCCGAAGCGGTTGCCGAGGATGACGTCGTTGTTGGCGCCCTGCTCGGAGCGCGCCCAGAAGGCGACGCTGAAGCTGTCGTTGACCGCGATGCCGGGGATGCCGCCCGCGTTGACGTACTGGCTGCCTGGGGTGAAGCGCAGGACCTGGCCGCGCTCGGGGTCCGCGGTCCAGGTGGGACCGTTGATCAGTGTGCCGTCGAAACCGCCGGCGACCGAGTTGGGCGCCGTGGTGCCCGAGGTCTCGTCCAGCCGCCACAGGCTCAGCAGGTCCGCGCGGGCGCTGGCGCCGAACACCAGCAGAGCGCAAAGCGCAAGGGCGACAGCCGTGAACGCGGGGACTCTCATAGGGATCTCCTCCTTCACAGGCGCCGGGGCGAGGCCCCTGGGCATTCGACTGCTCCCCACTGTTCTCCACGAGTAGTGGGCCACCAACCTACGGTGGTGGCCGCTGCAAAGGCCGTGCCGGCCAGCCGCCCTGCGGGCGAGTCACGGCGGTTCTCCGTTACGCCTTATCGTGTCTACACTTGTGGATGCGGCGCGCCAGGGGAGGCAAGGCGAGCGGCGGCCGTCATGATGCGGCCATGTTGCCTTGCGGCAACGGTCCGGCGGGGGGTGCCGCAGGACCGGCTGCGTAAGCTCAGGGATCCCAGCAGGTTACGCCAGGGTGGCCGATGTTGACGCTCCGCAACATGGCCGGGCGGCGCGTCAACATGGCGAGAGGCGGCTCACGCGAGCGACTCGGGGGCCTCGAGGGCCTGCTGGACGGCCTGGAGCCAGCGGGCGGCGATGGCGCCGTCCACGATGCGGTGGTCGCAGACGAGGGTGACGGTGGTCATCTGGCGGACGTGGATGGCGTCGTCGATGACCACGGGCCGCGGGGCGATCCGTCCGATGCCAAGGATGCCGACCTCACCCGGGTTGATGATGGGGGCCAACGTCTCGATGCCGAACATCCCGAGGTTCGACACGGTCATGCAGCCGCCCTCGTACTCGTCGGGGGTGAGGCGCTTGCCGCGGGCCTTCTCGACCAGCTCGGCGCTGGCCTGGGCGATCTCCTCGAGGCTCTTGGCATCGCAGCCCCGGACCACCGGCACGATGAGCCCCGCGTCGAGGGCCACGGCGAGACCGATGTTGACCTCCCCGCGGCGCAGCAGGCCGCCGTCGGCCCACGCCACGTTCATCTCCGGCACCTCGGCGAAGGCCAGGGCGCAGGCGCGGATGATGAGGTCGTTGAACGAGAGCCTTGGCCCGCCCGCGTCGTTGTGCTGCTTGCGGAAGGCGACGGCGGCGGTCATGTCGACGTCGATGGTCAGGTAGAAGTGGGGGGTGGTCTGCTTGCTGTAGGTGAGGCGCTCGGCGACGATGCGGCGCATGGCCGTCAGCGGCTCGACCTGCCCGGGCGGCACGGCGGGTGCGGCGGGTGCGGCCTCGACGTCGGCCTTCATGATGCGGCCGTCTGTCCCGGAGCCCTGGAGGCGCGTGAGGTCCACCCCGCGCTGCCAGGCGATCTCGCGGGCCGTGGGGGAGACGCGAAGCGCGGCCACCCGCTCGGCATACGCCACCACGTCCCGCTCGACGATCCGCCCGTTCGGACCGGAGCCGCGGAGCACGCGGAGCGGGACCCTCCGCTCCTCGGCACGCATCCTCGCCCTCGGCGAAGAGAGGATGCGGCCCGTCGGCGCGGCGGCGGGAAGCTGCGGCGCAGCGGGCAGGAGGGTCGGCAGCGGCAGGGGGGCCGGCCCTGCCTGTGCCGCAGGCTGCGGGGCAGGCTGGGCGGCGGGAGCGGCAGCCTGAGCGGGTGCCTTGGCCTTCGCCGCGGCGGCTGCCGCACGGGCCTTGGCACGGGCCTCCTCTGCCATCGCGTCGGTCACCTCGTCGTCGGGGTCGCCGACGAAGGCGATCGTGGCGTTCACAGGCACCACCTCGCCCGCTTGGTAGAGCTGCTTGCGTAGGGTGCCGGCGACGTAGGCCTCGACCTCGAGGGTGGCCTTGTCGGTGGTGATCTCGAGCAGCACGTCGCCCTTGGCGACGGGGTCGCCCTCCTGCTTGTGCCACGTCTCGATCGTGGCCTCCTCGACGGTCTGCCCGAGCTTGGGCATCTGCACTTCCTGGATCATCAACGGCTCCTGCCTGCTTCCAGCGTCGCTCTATGCCTTGGCGGCGGCGCGAAAGGCGCTGCCGAGGTGGTCGAGGAGGTCGGTCGCGACGAGGGCCTGCTCGCCTGTCTCGGTCACCGCGAGGTCGGCGGCGAGGCCGTGGAGATAGACCGCGAGGCACGTCGCGGCGAAGGGCTCGAGCCCCTGGGCGAGCAGGCCGGCGGCCATGCCCGTCAGCACGTCGCCCGTCCCGCCGCTCGCCATCCCTGGATTCCCCGTCTGGTTGACGTAGGCCCGCTTGCCGTCTGTGACGACGGTGCGGTGGCCCTTGAGCGCCACGACGGCGAGGTGTTTGGCGGCAAACTCCTTCGCCACGTGGGCGCGATTGCTCTGGATCTGGCTCGCAGGCGTCCCCATCAGGCGGGCCATCTCGCCGGGATGCGGGGTGAGGACAAGCTCGCCTCTTGCCTTGTCGAGGAGTTCGGCCTGTCCTTCGAAGGCGTTGAGGCCGTCGGCATCGAGGAGGAGCGGCTTGTCGAGCAAGCGCACGAGCGCGTGGACGAGCTTCTCGGTCGAGCGATGCCGCCCGATGCCCGGTCCGAGGGCGACGACGTTGCAGCGCTCGGCGAAGGCCAGGATGTCCGGCAGGGCGCCGAGGGCGAAGCCTCCGCCGGGGACCTCGCGGAACGGATGGGTCATGCACGCGGTGAGCTTCGCCGCCGCCACGTCCAGCAGCGATTCGGGCACGCCGAGGGTGACGAGCCCGGCGCCGCTCCGCAGCGCGGCCTGGGCGGCCATGCACGCGGCGCCTGCGAACCCCGTGGAGCCTGCGAGCACGAGCACGTGGCCGAAGCGGCCCTTGTGGGCCGACGGCTCGCGGCGAAGCTGCACCATGGCGGCTGCGGGGTCGAACACCTCAGACCTCGGGCGGGTGGATGGCGGCGAGGAACTTCCTGGCAGTCTCGGCGATCGGCTCGTAGTTGCCGTCGGCGAGGGCGTCCTTGCGGACGAGCTTCGAGCCGACGCCGAGAGCCACGGCGCCGGCCTCGAGCCAGGCAGCGGCGTTCTCGAGGTCCACGCCCCCGGTGGGCATGATCGGGATGTCGGGCATGGGGGCGCGGATGGCCTTCAGCAGCGGAATGCCGCCGATGCTCGCGGGGAAGAGCTTCACGATGTCGGCCCCCGCGTTCCAGGCATTCTGGATCTCGGTGGGCGTGTAGGCGCCGGGCGCGACGAGGATGTCGCGCTCGTTGCAGAGCTTGATCACCTCGAAATCGGTGTTGGGCGCCACGACATAGCGGGCGCCCGCGGCGATGGCCTCCTCGGCCTTCGCCACGTCGCGCACGGTGCCGGCGCCGAGGTAGATGCGGTCGCCGAAGGTCGCGGCGGTCTGCGCGATCATCGCAGGGGCGTTGGGCACGGTGAAGGTGATCTCGATGATCTCGACACCGCCGTCCACCAGGGCGCTGACCACGGGCTGGACCTGCTCCTGCGTGCAGCGCACGACGGCCACGAGCTTCTGCTCGCGGATCCGCGCCATCGCCTCTTCGCGCTGGGACATTGCTGGCTCCTTGTCCCGACTCTGCTCAGTTCCGCGGCGCGGCTCGGCGGGAGCCTCGCCCTCCCAGGTCAGCTCTCTTCGGACGACTGCGGGAGATTCGTGTGGTTGATCAGGGACGCAATATAGCCCGCGCCGAAGCCGTTGTCAATATTGGCCACGCAGACCCCGGAGGCACAGCTATTGAGCATGGCGAGGAGCGCCGCGAGGCCGCCGAAGCTGGCGCCGTAGCCGATGCTCGTGGGCACGGCGATGACCGGCCGGCTCGTCAGGCCGCCGACGACACTCGCCAGCGCGCCCTCCATCCCCGCACAGACGATCAGCACGTTCGCGTCGAACACGTGGTCGGCCTGCATGAGCAGGCGGTGGATGCCCGCGACGCCGACGTCGTAGAGCTTGTCCACGGCGTTGCCCATCAGCTCGGCGGTGACCCGCGCCTCTTCGGCGACGGGCACGTCGCTCGTCCCCGCGCAGACGACCAGGATCTTCCCAGGCGGGTTCTCCTTGGCCTTGCGGTTGCAGACGATCATCCGCGCCGCCTCGTGGTACTCCGCCTCGCGGTCGATGGCCAGGACCGCCTCGTGGTGCTCGCGGGTGGCGCGGGAGGCCAGCACCTCGACGTCGGCGGCGAGGAGCCGCTCGGCGATGGCGGCCACCTGCTCCGGCGTCTTGCCCTGGCAGAAGATGACCTCGGGGAAGCCGCAGCGGATGGCCCGATGGGTGTCCACCGTCGCGAACCCCAGGTCCTCGAACGGCAGGCGGCGGACCCGCTCCATCGCCTGGTCGAGCGGCATCTCGCCGTCTCGCACCGCGGCCAGCAGCTTGCGGAGGGCTTCCTCGTTCATCGGTAGCGACTCCCTGTCAGGAGGGACGACTCCCATCTCAAGCAATCGTTCTCGTCCTCGTCCTCGTCGTCGTCCTCGGATTGGCAGCAGCGCAGACTGCGGACGAAGACGAAGAAGTCGAGGACGAGGACGAGGACGACGACGACGATGGCAGAGCGTTCATCGGTATGTCTTCCCCTTCCTCAGCACCCTTGTGAAGGGCAGATGGGCGACGGCCGTGACGTCGGGCTCGGCGAGGCGGCCGGCGTCGAGCAGGTGCTTCGCCAGCCCCGCGACCATAGCTGCATTGTCCGTGCACAGCGGCTTCGGCGCAAACCGCAGCGTCAGGCCCACCCGCGCGGCCTCCTCGCCGAGCCGCTCGCGCAGCCGCGCGTTGCAGGCCACGCCGCCGCCGGCCACCAGGGTCGCCACGTCGCGGGAGAGCGCCGCCTGCACGGCCTTGGCCACCAGGACGTCCACCACCGCCTCCTGGAAGCTCGCGGCGATGTCGGGGACCGCCTCGGCAGGCGGCGGCTCGCCCTCGCTGCGGGCGACGTTCTTGCCGCGGCAGTGGTAGAGGACGGCGGTCTTGAGGCCGCTGAAGCTGAAGTCGAGGGAGCCTGGCTCGAGCATGGTCCGTGGGAAGGCGATGGCGGTCGGGCTGCCGTCGCGTGCCGCGCGCTCGATGGACGGGCCGCCTGGATAGGGCAGGCCGAGGATGGAGGCGACCTTATCGAATGCCTCGCCCGCCGCGTCGTCGGTCGTCGTGCCCATCACCTCGGCGTCGATGGGGCTCGTCGCGTGGAGGATGGCCGTGTGGCCGCCCGAGGCGATTAGCCCGACGAGCGGGTAGTCGAGCGGCGCTTCGAGTGCGGGGGCGTAGAGGTGAGCCGAGATGTGGTTGACAGCCACCAGCGGCAGGCCGGCGAGCCACGCGAGGGTCTTCGCCGCCGACAGGCCGATGAGCAGGGCGCCGATGAGCCCTGGCTCGACCGTCGCGGCCACAGCGTCCAGGTCGCGAAGCTCGACCTCCGCGCGGGCGAGGGCCTCCTCGATGACCGGGCAGATCGTCTCGACGTGCGCCCTGCACGCGATCTCGGGCACCACCCCGCCGTACTTCGCGTGCAGATGCTCCTGCGACGCGACGACGCTCGACAGGGTTCGCGTGCCGTCGGCGACGACGGCGGCGGCGGTCTCGTCGCACGACGTCTCGATGCCGAGAATGCGCATGGGATCCGTTGCGGTGTGCCGGCCGTCCGGGGGAGCGGCGGTCACGGCTTGTAGACCATCACCGCCTTGAGCGCGTCGATGGCCGTGTGGAGCGTGCGATCGACGAACGGCTCTTCCTTCTTCTCGTCCTCGCCGGGCGCGGCAGGCTTCTTGTCGGGCTCGGGCGGCTTGGGGCCGTTGTTGTGGTTCTGCTCCTCGATCCGCTCGCTCTGCCAGTGCTTGAGCAGGCCGAGCTCCTCCTCGAAGGTCATCTTGACCTCGATGTCTGGCATGATCCCCCAGGGGTCCTCCTTCTTGGCGTCAATGTCGCGGTGGATCATCCGGCCGCTGGGGGTGTAGTACTTGGCGGTGGTCAGGCGGAGCTTCGCCCCATCGTTGACCGGCAGGATCGTCTGCACGGAGCCCTTGCCGAATGTCCGGCTGCCGACGAGAATCCCGCGGCGGGTATCCTGAATGGCGCCCGCCACGATCTCCGAGCCGCTCGCGCTGTAGTTGCTGACCAGCACGGCCAGCGGGAAGTGAGGGTAGGTCCCACGCTTGTGCGCCTCGAAGCGGTGTGCGGTCCCCGCCTGGCGGCCCTTCGTCGAGACGATCAGCCCGCTGTCCAGGAACCGGTCGCACACGTTCACCGCGCTGTCGAGCAGGCCGCCGGGGTTGCGCCGCAGGTCGAGGATCAGCGCCTTCATCCCCTGGTCCTGGAGCTCCTTGACCGCGTCGTCGAGCTCGTCGGCCGTCGTCTTCTGGAAGTTGCTCATCCGCACGTAGCCGATCTTCGCCTTCTCGTCCACCATCTTCGTCGCGCGGATGCTCTTGACCTTGATGACGTCGCGGGTGATCGTGATCTCCTCCCGCTTGTTCGTCCCCTGGTGCAGCACCGTGATCGTCACCTTCGTGCCCGGCTTGCCGCGGAGGACCTTCACCGCATCGAGCAGGGTCATGTTGTAGGTCGTCTTTCCCTCGATCTCGATGATCTTGTCGCCGGGGAGCACGCCCGCCTTCATGGCCGGCGTCTCCTCGATGGGGGTGATCACGGTGAGGATGCGATTCTGGTCCAGGGTGATCTCGATGCCCAGGCCGCCGAACTCCCCTTCCGTGTCGATCGTCAGTTGCTCGATGTCCTGGCGGGTCATGAACTGGCTGTAGGGGTCGAGCTCGGCGAGCATGCCCTTGTAGGCGCCGTAGAAGAGCTTCTCGTCGTCCACCTCGTTGACGTAGTTGCGCTTGACCTGCTCGAGCACGGTCACGAAGGTCTTGAAGCTCGCGTAGGTCGCCTCGTCCTCATTGGCGGCGGGTGCCGCCTTCAGCAGGACGAGCACGATCACCACGCCAAGCCACAGCAGTTCTCTACCGCGCATCCTGCGCTCCTTCGGGGAATCATCCGCATTCGATCAAAGCAACTAAACGGCCCCCAAGCCGTCTCCGCGACCCATTATACGAACTCCCGCGCCGCGAATCAACTCAGGCAACTGGATGCTGGGTGCTGGATACTGGATGCTCGATGCTGGATGCTCGATGCTGGATGCTGGATGCTGGATGCTCGATGCTTGCGGCCTACAGCTTGTGGCTTGCGGCTTGAGGCTTGCAGCTCGCGGGCCGCAGCTTGCAGCTTCCTCCCCCTGCCGACTTCTCCTTTCTTCTCACGCCATCGTTCGCCCCATCGACTCCCTCTTCCCTCCGTCCTTCCCCGCCTTCTGTCCCTGATCTGACAAGCCAGCGGCTTGTCACTGCGGTTCTGCGTCAGAGCGCCGTTGCGGAATCCCACGCGGGCGGGGGGAATCTCCAACACGACTCCCCGCCGGGGAGACTGGCCGCTGCGAGCGCGACGGCGTAAGTGACGGGCTGCCAAGAGGGTGGCCGCACCCGCCTCGCGGCAGGAGGGATTGGCACGGCGTTTGCTGCT